>DASZFN010000749.1:0-6300 GCA_035939715.1 Gemmataceae bacterium
TGGGGACATCCCACATGAGAATCCGTCCATCGGTGCTCCCTGCGACGAGCGTCTGACCGTTCGGTGCAAAAGTAACTCCCTGAATCCAGTCCTCCGCGTTCCTAAAGGTCCGCAATAATTTTGCTGTCTGCACGTCCCAGAGCATAACCGTCCCGTGCAATCCGCCCGAAGCGAGTTGTTTCCCGTCCGGCGAAAAAGACACAGATAAAATCATTCCGTTATGGCCCTGAAGCGTGCGCAGTTTCTTGCCGCTTGTTAGTTCCCAGAGACAAATCGAGCCATCGCCATCAAACCCAGCCCCGTCCTGAGCGGATGCCAGGACTTTTCCATCCGGAGAGAATGCGAGGCTACGGGTGTGGCCGGCGTCGCTGAGCTTCAATTGCTTCTGCCCGGTTACCGCATCCCACAACTGAATCGTGTTGTTGTCACCTTCAGCAGCCAACAGCCGGCTGTTTGGGGAAAACGCAACCGCGTTCATAAGCCGCTGCTGCTTGTTGAGATTGTGCAGCTCTTTCCCCGTCTTCGCATCTAGAAGTAGCAACGTGCCGTCGTCGCAACTCATGGCAATCTTGCGCCCATCCGCTGAGAGAGCGGCGCATCGCACCCCGCCGAGGTGATCGACGGTGAAAATCGGCTGCTTCGTCGCGACATTCCAGAGGATAACACTCCCCGCGCCCAGATGATCGGGCGTATCAATTCCCGCGGAAACCAACTGCTGGCTATCCGCGGAGAATATTAGTGAGAAGACATGGATCCGGTGCCCCCGAAGAGTGCCGATTGGCTTTCCAGAGGCCGCTTCCCAGAGGCGAATCAGGCCGCCCAATCCGCCTGACGCAATGGTCTTGCCATCGGGGGAGCAGGCAACGGCGTGGATCTGGCCGCCGTGGCGGAAGCGTACTGTACCCAGTCGCCGCAGCGCATTCTGCGGAAGCGGGTCGCCGTAGCGGTCGACGCCGGTTTGTGGCTCTTCCGTTGCTGCCAGGCTCGCAGGAGCTGAGGCTTCTTCCTGGCGCAGCGGCTTCCCGGCATTCAAAGCGGCAAAGGCCCCATACAGCAAGCTGAGCAGAATAAGCCCTATTCCCAGGGATAAGCCTTTCGTCAAAAAAGCTGCTTGTAGGAAGTTATGAGCCAACCCGGCAGCCGGGGAAATTAGGCGTGCCGTCCCTGAAGACGACAGAAACGCAGCGGCCGCTCGTGTCGTTTCGCTCGTCAACGTCGCAGACACAGCCGCCGCCTGCCGCTCAACAAGTAAGCCGGCCCCAAGTGCCATCGATAACTCGATGCCCCGGCGAACCAGGCGGCGCTGCAGGAGTTCGCGGCCTCGTTCGAGTCGGCCTTTCACCGCGCCCGGGGTCCAGCCCAGTTCCTGGGCTGCCTCGTCGCGCGATTTGCCTTGCAGGCAACAGAGCACAATGGGTGTCCGGTATTTTGTCGGCAGGCGGAGCATCTCTTCGTCCAGCGCAGAACATAATTCGCGAGCGCTGAGTTCAGCAAGCGGATCGCGTGGCTGTGCAGTTTCCTGTCGTTGTTCCAGGACCAGCCGGCGGCGTCTGCCGGCACAGACCTTCCGCGCTAACCGAATCGCGACTGTGTATAGCCAATTCGCCAGCGACGGCCGGCGCTCCAGCGCGCCTGCCCGGCGGGCCAACACAAGAAAGGTAGCCTGCAGCACGTCCTCCGCTTCATGCTGATCCGTCAGGACGCGCCGGGCAGCATGGTAAACGAGAGGACCATGACGGCGGACGAGTGTGACGAATGCATCCTGATCTCGACCACGAAGCGTTGGAGCAGCCAACCATCGGATAAGCCGCCCGTCTCAGTTGTGCCGAGCCATTTGTGCAGTGCCGGAACCATTGACTTGTTGATGCGGCTTGCCATGAGTCGGTCCTCGAAGTGATGTGTCCACCATCATATAGCCAACCCACGCTTAAACGGCACAGATTTTTTGCGTTGCCAG
The DNA here is from genome assembly GCA_035939715.1 of Gemmataceae bacterium. Taxonomy (GTDB): domain Bacteria; phylum Planctomycetota; class Planctomycetia; order Gemmatales; family Gemmataceae; genus DASZFN01. Next base: position 1,958 of record DASZFN010000749.1, read on the forward strand.
CCTCTGTCCCCCCGGCCCACTGGGTCCGCCGCCGGTCCGCCAGTGTGCAGATAGAGCCCGGCAACACGTTTTTATCAAGTCTTCGTCGGGCCAGGCGCCGCGTTTGAGAATCCACGGGGGGCGAAGCTCTCGGAAGATTTTCCGAAGGGCACGGCAAACACGATCATGATCATCGAGGCGGGGGAAGCGGTTCCCTGGACCAGGCCAGCCGATCTGGCTTATCGGCCCGATCAACCGCTTCCACCGGTTGGCGGCATTTTCACAACCAAGCGTCGCTTCAGCTTGTTTGGCTCCAATCGCGTGAAAGGGTTCCACGCGGCGTTTGCAGACGGCTCAACGCGCTGGCTGCCCACCGATCTGCCCGAGGCTGAGCTGCGTGCCATGATCGAGCGTAGCAAACTGCGATAACAAAGATGACCACGCAAAAATCCATTCACGGCTTGCTGCGGCCTCCATCTCCCCCGCGCCGGCAAACCACCTAAGAATCCGACACCCCCTGCGAGAAATTAGGCGGGCCCAAGCTTCATCGCAATCCAGGCCCGCCGGCCAAATCTTTAATTATCTCAAGCGTTTTCTGCCACTTCTGACGGATTGGTCTTCTTCGGCAAGGAGTCGGCGCACTTTTTGCAAAATGAAGGGTCTATGATTTTTGACGCCCAAGAAAGTTGCTCGCGCTTTCGCTTGCGTTCATTAAAGACAGGTTGACTCGCGCCAGAAGGCCGGTGTGGAAACTCGCCCAGCGCCGAATTTCTGGACGCTCCTGAATAGTGTCTGGCGGCCCCATGCGGCCGTCGCCGGAGCTTGAGAAGAGCTAGCTTGAGGCATCTATCTTCCCGTCTGCGCCGGGTACCCGCAGCCAAGGTGTTCGCAACTGGAGGGTCTCCAATGTCCCGATCGGTACGCGGTACGTTCGTTCCCCGAGAAACAGCACGCAAAGCGGCCCAGCTCCGGCACAGGCACTGGCCGTCGCTGCGACTGGAAGAACTTGAAGATCGCTGCCTGCTTTCCGTAGGCGCGGATATCCAGAGTGCCCTGGACGGCATTCTGGCGCCCCTCAGCTCTGCCGTATCCGGGGAAGTCTTCGGCGTGGAGATCCCGATCGTGGGCTCTGCTCTGAAGAACTCCGACACGGCTAAATTCCTCACCAATCTCCAGTCAACCCTCGATGCCAACGCGTCAACCCTGGCCTCGGAAACGGACGTGACCAAGATAGCCGCCGAGCTGCAAAGTGCACTCGGGCTGTCGGCGCCCAGCAGCGTCACGGCGATGGCGGATACGCCGAACACGGGGGATACCAAGTTCGTGATCCACATCGATCAATCGAACCTGGTGTCGATCAACACCGGCTCGTTCAAGTTCGACGTGGGCTTGCCGGGGCTCGGCCTCAAAACGACGGGCGGCGGCCTGAATATCATGCTGGGCTACACATTCAACCTGGATTTCGTGGTGCCCAAGGGGGACCCGGCGGCCGGGATCTATTTTACCCACGACCCGAATCACGATTTCAGCCTGACTGCGAAATTGGCTCTGGCCAACAACTTCTCGATAACCGGGACGATTGGGTTCCTCCAGGTGGACATGAATGACGGCACGTTCCCGGGCTTCATGCCCGCCGGGCCCAAGAGCGGTTTCACGACGTCGTTCAACTTTGACCTGCCCAGCATGCTGAGCCTGAGCGATGCCGCCAATGCCGGCACGGTGCTCGCCGACACCACGACCTCGATCAGCGGCGAAGCCAAGGTCAACCTCGGCATGGTCGTCAGCTTTGGCGGGTCCACGCAGTTTCCGACGGTGTCGACGAACTTCCAGCTAGACTGGAAGCTGGACAGCTCCGACACCAAGTCCAGCTCCCTGGGCAGCGAACCCACGGTGGATTTTAATAATGTTACGCTCGATCTGGGGACGTTCTTCAGCCAGTTTGTGGGGCCGATCCTGTCGAAGATCCAGACGGTAACCAAGCCGCTGCAGCCGGTTATCGACTTCGTGACCGCCCCGATCCCGGTTATCTCCAACCTTGCCGGCCACAACATCAGTCTGCTCGACCTCGCCCAGATAGCCGACCCCTCGGATGTGCAAGGAATCGCGGCGATCATCAAGGTCGTAAGTCTCATCAACGAGGTCCCGACGAACGTGTCGAACGTAGGCATCCAGCTCGGCAACTTCGACCTCGGCTCCAAGACGGACGTGCGCACGGCTACGCAAGGCTCCTTTGACGGCCTGAATCTGAGCAACATCCCTTTGCCCACGGACATCCTTACCCAGCTGCAAAATGCCGGCGTCAGCCTACCGATCCAGAACTTCGTCAGCAATCTGATGCCGGGCGCGGGCAACGCTGGGGGCCTCAGCTTCCCGATCCTCGACGATCCGGGCTCGGTATTCGGATTGTTCATCAACAGGCCGGTGAACCTGTTCAAGGCCACGCTCCCCGACGTGAACCTGGCAGAGCCGTTTGATCAGTTCTTCTCGATCATCGGGCCCCTGGGTGTGGAGCTCAAGGGCACACTCCCCAATAACGACGCCCTCGAGCTGAAGACCCACCTGGAGTTCGGCTATGACACCTACGGCCTGACGACGGGCAACCCCCTGGATGGCTTCTTTGTGGAGAACGCCTCCGTCACGGTCGCCGCCGGCATCGAGGCGGACCTGGAGCTGAACCTCGTGGTTGCCAAGGCCGGCGTCGGCGGCGGCATCACGGGCACGGTTACCTTCACGCTGCACGACCCGGACGCCCCCGATCCTTCCGACGACGATGCCTCGACAAACCCGCCCACGCCCAAGATCCGCGCGGACGAAATTGCCACCGACCTGCAGATGGGCGCCTTCTGCATCTTCGACGTCACGGGAACCATCGATGCCTTCCTTCATGCCTTCGTAAGCGTCGGGTTTGATACGCCCTTCGGTTTCGTCGGCTGGTCGGACGACTACACCATCGCGGACGTGAAGCTCACGTTCTCATCAAGCTGCAACGGCATGGACGGTAATCCGCAACCCACTCTGGGCCATGTCAGCACCGGCAGCGGCGAAGATGCGGGCATTCCCACGGGCTACCTCATTCTCGACATGGGCCCATTTGCCCATGACCGCGGCGTCGGCGACACCAGCGACGATGACGAGAGCTTCTCGGTCACCCACACCTCCGGTTCGGCCGGCAATGAAACCGTCCAGATCGCGGGCGAGGGCTCCACGCAACAGTTTTCAGGCGTTAAAGGGATTTGGGCGGAGGGAGGAGACGGCAACAACACGATTACGATCAAGCCCGGCGTCGTGTCGCCCGCAACCATTTATGGTGGCTTCGATACCACTCTGCACGCCAGCGACGGCATGGAGGGCAACAATGTGCTGACCGGCGGGGACGGCACCACCTTCATCCAGGCCGGCCCCATGCACGACCAGGTGCACGCCGGCAAGGGAAACACCACGGTCATGGGCGGCGGCGGCGGCGACACGATTAACGGCGGGGCGGGCAACGATTACATCGACGGCGTCAAGGGCAACAACGATATCTATGGCGGCACGGGCGTCAGCACGCTGAAGGGCGGCAGCCAGAGCTCGACCTCCGATGTCAACCTCATCGTCGTCGGCACCGGCGACGATACCGCGGTGGGCGGCAACGGCCCCAATATCTTTGTCGTCAACGACCCGACCGGCAGCATCCTGGCCTCTCATGGATCGGGGATTTCCATCACCGGCAGCGGCGCCGCCAACGAGCTGATCCTTAATGGTGGCGGCGGCTCCGGGTTCACCGAGACCTATAACTTCGGGCCGGGCAACGGGGACGGCAACATCGTCACGACCAACGGCACGGTGACCCAGACCATTAATTACACCGGCCTGGCGCCGATCTTCGATACCGTCGCCGTGGATACCCTCACCGTCAACGCGACCACCACCAGCCAGATCCTGGCGATCGACGGCACGTTGAACCTGAATATCAATTCCGGCTTCCTCTCGGGCACCAGCAACCTCACCGAGATCCGCGACGATCAATTCGAGCCGGCCTTCATCGCCCACAAGACCACCGTCGATCTGATCGGCAACGACGGCGGCAACACGGTCTTCCTCGACAACCTCAATCCGGCCGATGGCCTGGCTAACCTCAACGTTACCCTGGGCAACGGCACCAATACGGTCAATGTCGAAAGCACCGGCGCGGGCGTGACTACGACCGTGGACGGTACCAAGGGAAACAACACCTTCAATGTCGGGCTATTCTTTATCCAATTCCCGAACATCATCCTACCCACCGTGGACAGCATCAAGGGCAACCTGGTGCTCAAGGGCGATTTGAGCGGCGGCCTGGACACGCTCAACGTGGATGACATCGGCAGCACCATGGCCAAGAC
>DASZFN010000750.1:0-7746 GCA_035939715.1 Gemmataceae bacterium
ATTTCAAACCGAACGAACAGTCCACCGTCCGGCGCCGGTGTGGCTTGCTGGCTTGGATGCCACGGCAGCGCCTGCACCTGGCCCGCGATTTCGGGACGGAAGCGTCAACACAATTCTCGGCGATCGTTTCAAAAGGCGAAAGCCTTTTGGAGTACCGGGTTATTACTTGCAGCGGCCGATTCTTGTTCTTTGCTGCCCGGCAATGATCCCGTCGACCAGGTGCACCTGCCACCGACTCTCCTGACCGTCGATCGACATGGCAATTTCGGCTTCGGCAGGAGGGTGTTCGACAGTATCCTTGAGAACGAGAAAATCGGGACCGAGATGGGAAACAGGCAAGCTGTGGCCGTTGACGCATAGCTCGATGCGAACATCGGCCGAATGAGCGAACTGTTGCGCCTTGGCGGTACTCATGATGTTTCGAGAAGAACTTGTTCGCCGGGTCGAGCAGTATGTAAGCCGCAAAAGCTCCGTGCTCGGCAAACAACTGGGATCTGGCATTCATGGTACCGTCTTTGCCGTGCAAAACCAGACGGAACCCGGACGTTCGGCCGTCAAAGGCTATGAACAAGAAGTCCACTATCGCCGCGAACGCGATGTCTATCTCCGGCTGCATGAGCGCGCGATCAGCCAGGTTCGCGGCTGCGCGGTGCCGGAGATGGTCGAATTCGACGATGCCTTGTGGGTGATCGAAATGACCGTTGTCACCCGCCCGTTCGTCCTCGATTTTGCAGGCGCCCACTCGACCAGGCCCAAGAGTTTTCCGAGGCGGCCTGGGCCGATTGGCGCGCCGACAAGGCCGAACAGTTCGGCGACCAGTGGCCCGAGGTCCAGGCGATCCTGCGCGAGCTCGAGAGCTACGGCATCTACATGGAAGATGTATCGCCCGGCAATATTTCTTTCGCCGACTGAGGCCGCAACGGCAGGGCTTCCCGTCGGATGCCAAGACGGTCACATGGCCATGTTGATGCTGTCAATGCAGAAAGCACGCTCACGGTCAATAGGATTCCGAAGGTTGCGGCAAGAATTCGGCAATTCTTTCGTAGTCCGCCATTCTTCGTCAGGTGAGTTGGCGGGCGGACAACGACGAACGCCTCTTCCCGTTCCGCAGAATTCTGCGGAACGGGAACAGGGGGCCCTGACCCGTGGCAAAGTGGCAAACTTGCCTCTAATGAATTCGTAACTCTAGGCGCCAGTAGTTAGTTCGGACCGCGAACATGTTTGCCACGGGTTGCCACCAACTTGGCAAACTGGCAAACAACTCTTACTACCCCACTGCAGACAAGGATTATCTGATTCTCTTTGGCGCAGCGGACCTCTTAACGCACGTTGGCCCAGTGGCCCCCTGGCCCTGTATCATCGCAAGCGCTTCTTAATCGAGATACTTACGTGGCAAGTAACAGGGCCACTAAAGGGCCAACTGTGGCCCTCTGATGTGGCCCTGTTCGACGGTGTCTGGCGAGCCGGCGAATGATTGCCGAGATCTTTGAAGGTCCGCCCCTCTTCCTCCCAAAATGGGGGTAAGAAATGCCGCGCAGACCGGCCCAGGTCCTTGGCCATGCCCGTGTAGGCATCCCAGGCGTGGCCGGGCTTCGACCGGGCCTGGCGAGCTCCAGCTTTCATGCGTTTGACAAGGTCCATCGCGAACCGGGCATTCGCAGGATCATTGATCAATGCCCAGGCTGCGAAGCCCAGGCTACGACGCTGCTGCTGCGCGAGGGGCGCGGAGACCGCCGGCGCCTCAAAGCCCAAAAACTCCATCGCCAGGTCTTCCGCCTGGCCCAGACGATCCGAGGCCAGGCGAATCACCGGCCGCTCGCCCAGCGCAGCGTGCCGATAGGTCCGAGCCACGATTTGCTCGGTTGCGTCCGCGTCAACTTCGGCCTTAGGAGCCCGCCCGCATCGAGCTGGACCGTGGCAGTGTTCATGAATGACTCCTCGAGATCGTTCCCGGAAATAAATTCGCATGACGACGAAGCAGCTGCTCATGCGAGGTTGCCAAGACGGTCATCGGGATGGCAAGATGGCCACCAACGTGGCCACTGGAAAGGACGGGCCGATGGGTCCGCTGACGCTGGGAGCAGGACACCGTTGTCTGCCTGGGCGACCCGATCGCTCGTCGCGAATCGTAGGATGGTGCTGCGCCCGATCAGAAGCCATCAAGAACCCTTGTAATTCGCGATAGCTAGGATGAGGTTGTCGACGCCCGCGGCGGGGACATCGACCTGGAGAGGTGTGTCGGCCGGGCGCGAGTAGAGCTCGGGAATGCTGGGCATCGGCCGCTTCAGGCGTTCGGCCGGCGGCTTGCTCGACTTGGTTTCCAGGGCGGGCATGTTCTCTGACCGCGGCGGCTCCACGGCGGTGACCTTATACGGCCCTTCAGGACAGGAGATCTGGAATGTACCGTCGGCCTCCGAGATGCCGCTCGGAGGCTTAATGAGCGCCTGTAGTCTTCGCTCTTGCGGCCAAAATGTGAGGACGACACCCGCCAGCCCCTTCCCCTGCTGCATCACTCTTCCCTTGACCGGTACCGAGGGCGGGGGACTCGGTCCACCCGCGCAGCCGGGCAACATTATTCCCCAGACGAGCGCACCCATAAGCGCGCCGCCTGCACGGCCTATCCCAAAAAGGGGACAGCTTCCCAGGTGATTGGGGAACTGTCCACCATATCGGGGCCAAAGGGGCGGCCGCATGGGTGACTCACCAATCATTGCCCAAGGGCTCGTGGTCGCGGGGGAGCAGGAGCCGGTCCCAGGTTCGCGTCTCTTCGATGCTCGTCCAGTTTTCGTTGTGGGAAACGCTGGAGGCGATGGAGCGGACGCTGCCATCGGCCATGGCCACCTGAAGGGCCGTATGTCCCGTCTGCGCCCGCCAGTTGTCGCAACAGTCGGCACCCCGCGGACAGCTAGGATAGTCCAGCGGCAGCGGCCGGACCTGGAACATGCGGGTGTTGCCCTGGCCGTACCAGTTCAAGCCGAAATCCGAGTACCACCAGCTGTAGAGGGCAATACGACTCAAGCGATCGCAGTTCTGATAGACCTCACCGAACAGGATGGTATTGGAAGTGCCGTCCTTGATGAAGCCGAGCCGTTGGGGCGGCGTGGCATAACTTCCGGCGCCGTCGCCCCAGGCATTCCAGTTCGCCGCGTAGCTGGTGCCGCCCCAGTAGTTGTACACCAGGCCGTTTTGGCTGAGCGTGGGATCGGAAGGGCACTGGAGGATTTTGAAAACATGCTCGTGCGCGCCGTCGAGCCAGATGCCGTGATTGATGACTTCCCACCAGCTGCCGTCCCCGCCGCCCCCGCCGCCTGGGGGGGTAGGATCCGGGACAATAAAATCGTAACCGTTGTAATGGATGACCTGGTAACGGCTCCCGTCAGCTCCTGCCGCAGTCTTGGGGGGACCGCCGTGGAGGATGTACTGGGGAACGTTGTACCCCGATGCATCGATGTCGCGCATGATGAAATTGTAGAGCGTACCCTCGTCGATATACGGCAACAAATGGGCGAACCAGCTGCCATAGATCGACAGCGCTCCGGGCGGATAGGCGCCGAAATAGGGCGGCATGCTGTCGTGGTCCGTGTGGAAAAGGTGCACGGCCGTAACCAGTTGGCGCAGGTTGTTCTGGCACCGCGCCTTGTTGGCAGCCTCCCGCGCCGCCTGCACGGCCGGAAAGAGCAGCCCCATCAGAATGGCGATGATGGCAATGACTACCAGGAGTTCGATGAGCGTGAACGCTCGCCCGCGCCGCCAGGACCTGTCCAGCATGGTAACTCCTCCTCGTGCCCAGGATGAGCAACACATGAACTCGTAAACTGCCTGCCAGTGTAATACCTGCAATTGCCCAGGCCAAGCGCTAAATCGGAGATTCTTGAGACCCGTAGAAAGGTAGAATGAGAAGCCATGCACGACCCCGAACTTGAGATACGGCCGACGCCACACAAGGGGCGCGGCGTCTTCACGCGCCAGCGCATCAGCCAGGATGAGAAGATCCTCACGTTGCAGGGTCGCGTACTGGCGACCGAGGCTCTTTCCGACGACTTGCTCGCGCTGCAGATTGGCCCCGAACTTTGGCTCTGCTCCGACGGCTCGCTGCTCGACGACTGCGTAAACCACTCCTGCGAGCCCAACGCCGGGTTTCTGCATGGTGAGCCCGTACTCTACGCCTTGCGCGACATCGAGTCCGGCGAGGAGATCGCCTGGGACTACTCCACATCGATTTCCGAGCCGGGCTGGAGCATGGCCTGCCGGTGCGGTTGCACGCGCTGTCGCGGCGTGATCCGGCCCTGGGGCGAATTGGCCGCCGCGGATCGGGAGCGCCTGCGCGGTGTGGCCCTGCATTACTTGCGCGATTCGTGAAAGAAAGGGAATGAGGACCGAGCAACGGCCGCCACACCAGCACTGCGGTCTAACTGTCCCTGTCCCAATCTTGATTTGCTGCACCCCAGCTATGGTGAGCGCGCTCGGCAGATCGGCAGTATCCCGTAGGTGCAGGAGTAACCGGTGTATAATGAGCCGCTAACGACGCGGAGCCGGTGCGGCAGCCTGTATCAGCTTCCCCCCGTGAGACCCGTTTATGGAATGTCCCAATTGTGGTTTGATTAATCCTCCAACGGCCGCCCGCTGTGACTGTGGGTATGCATTCGTCGCGGCGCGCTCTTGCTTGACACGCGAAGAGCTATCAGCGGACATCTTGAGAACGAAACAAACGCAGCGAGTTCCCTTGATATCGGGGGCCTTCCAGGCCTTCCGGTTGCTTAGGCTTGCGGCCGCTGGAGTGCTGGCCACCGTCCTTGGAGTTTGTCTGCTTGCTAGCGGTGGACAGGATGGGATCGTTGGCGGAGTTGGGGCGTTGTTCGCAGGCGCGATCATTCTCGGCTTCGTTGGTTATGTTGGGATTCGCGGCGTAAGGATGCCAGGTCCTGGCGTTGTGCCGGGTGGCTCGGCCGGCAAGGGTTCCAAACTGCTGTGGGCTGGCATTCTGATCACCCTGAGCCCCGGCCTCATGTATCTTTATCTCCGGGCCGCTGCGTACCGCCAGAGCGAGGGTGCAACGATCTTCCTGTCCGTACCTCTCATGTTGGCCGGGCTCGTCATGATGGGCCTCGGCTTCTGGTCCATAACCAGGAAATGAGAGGACTGTTGGCAGAACAAATCGAGGAATTGCGAACCTTTCTGCCAAGAGCAATCGCATGACTTTTCGTTCTCTATCTGGACCGGCAAATTCATTTTCATCGTTGGGCCAGCCGGCCAATCGAAGCCCACTTCCCTGAGCCGTCTTTTTCCTGGACGCAGTTTGCAGCTTCAAAGTAACATGGCCAGCCTGGCCACGTGATCCCTGCTTTACTCTGACTTCAGGAGATGAGCTATGGACAGACGACAGTTGCTGAAATGGATCGGTCTAGGCGGCGCGGTTGGTCTGCCTTGCCTGGCGGCCGAGCGCCTGGGTTGCGCGGAACCGCTTGCCGGTGCGGCGGCCAATTCCGGTACGCCTTCGCCCCTCAAGATCACCGACATCAAGACCATCCTCACGGCGCCGGCAGGCATTCGCCTGGTGGTCGTCAAGGTGCTTACCAACGAGCCGGGACTGTACGGGCTTGGCTGTGCCACCTTCACGCAGCGCGCTCGGGTCGTCGAAACAGCCGTCACCCAGTACCTCAGGCCGTTCCTGATCGGCAAGGATCCGCTGCGTATCGAAGACATCTGGCAGTCCGCCTTTGTCAGCTCGTACTGGCGCAATGGGCCGGTGCTGGGGAACGCGCTGAGCGGCGTGGACATGGCCTTGTGGGATATCCTCGGCAAGCGCGCCGGCCTTCCGGTCTACCAGCTTCTGGGAGGCAAATGCCGCCATGCCGTTGAAGTGTATGTCCACGCGCGCGGCGATACCTTCCAGGAAGTGGAACAGTCCGTGCGGCAATACATGGAGCGCGGCTTCCGCACCATCCGGGTTCAGGTGGCGGTGCCCAGGCTTGCGACCTATGGCATGAAGGGCAGGCCCGAAGAGATCCGCCAGGAGCCGAATAACCGCGCACAGCTCTGGGATCCCAAGCCGTATGTGCGGCTCGTACCGAAGCTGTTCGAATATCTACGCAAACATGTGGGGGACGAGGTCGAGCTGCTGCACGATGTCCATGAGCGTGTGCCGCCGATCCTGGCCATCCAGCTTGCCAGGGACCTGGAAAGTTATCGGCTGTTTTTCCTGGAAGATCCGCTCAGTCCCGAGGACATTGGCTACTTCACGCACCTGCGGCAGCAAACGAGCACGCCGCTGGCCATGGGAGAGCTGTTCAACAATCCCAACGAATGGCTGCCGCTGGTGAGCGGCCGGCTGATCGATTTCATTCGCCTTCACCTGTCGCAGGTGGGCGGGCTGACCATGTCGCGCAAGGTGGCCGCCCTGTGCGAGTTCTTCGGCGTGCGCACGGCCTGGCATGGTCCGGGCGATGTCTCGCCGGTGGGGCATGCCGCCAATGTCCATCTCGACCTGGCCTGCCCGAACTTCGGCATCCAGGAAGCCCGCCAGTTCACGCAGGCGGAGCAAGATGTGTTTCCCGGCTGTCCGGTGCTCAAGGACGGCTATTACAATGCCAGCGACAAGCCCGGCCTGGGGATTGATCTGGATGAAAAACTGGCGGCGAAATTTCCCATTACCGACGAGCCCAGCTTCGACATGCGCTGGGGAAACTTGCGTCTCCGCGATGGATCGATTGCCAAACCTTGAGGGGGGAAAGCACGGGGGTGCGGTTTTTTGTTGTCGCCGGGTGCTCTTGCTGCCGGACCTGCATCGACCGCACCATGATGGCCACACGCTGGCCATGTTGGGACCAGCGTGGCCGGGCGAGGATACGCACACGCGAAGAGTCACTCCGCCACACTTTTCGAGCGTGTCACCCGCTTCGTATTGCACTCACCGGGACAAATTCTCATTAATCCGTCCGCCAAATCACCTGGCGGTCTGTGGCGGTCTTGAAAAATCTTGGCAAATTTGTGGCGAAGGTATGGAAATGCTATTGAACATTACAAGCCTAGTTGTTCCAGACGTGACAACCGACTGTCATCTGCCGGACCGATTCGACATTTTTTTTCAAATTCTTGCTCCAAATTGCTCCAAATCGGCAAAATCGACTTGATGCACCAACGGAGCGAAATGTTACAACAGAGGTAGATAAAAGACCGGTCCGAAAGAGGGAAGTGGTCCCTTTAGGATGGTCTTTGTCGAGCCCCTGCCGGCGTTCCCTAGCAGCCTGCCGCTGCCGGCAGTAACCGAGCCCGTTCGCGGCTCCGGTATCACGATGCGTCCGGTCCTTCCCAGGTGATACTATGCGCGCCGCCAGGGAAAAGCAGGTGCTCTGTCTCTGCGATTGCGAGCCGCAGCCGCGCGAGTGGCTCTGGCCCGGACGCGTGGCGGCCGGCAAGCTCACGCTGATCGATGGCGACCCGAGCCAGGGCAAGTCCTTGCTTACGCTGGACCTCGTCGCCCGGCTGACCACGGCCCGGCCCCTGCCCGACGGGCCAGGCCTCGGGCAACCCCTGTCGGCGGTGCTGATCGGCACAGAGGACGGCCTGGGCGACACAATCCGCCCCCGGCTCCAGGCGGCGGGAGCGGACTTGACGCGCGTGCATACGTTCGTGGTGCGGCCGCCAGAGGGGAGCCAACGCCTGCCGGTCTTTCCCGAGGACAGCGACCTGCTCCGCGAAACGCTTGTGGAAACCGGCGCGCGCCTGGTGGTGATCGATCCGCTGGCC
>DASZFN010000751.1:0-1520 GCA_035939715.1 Gemmataceae bacterium
CTTCATCGAGCCAGCAACCGCCGCGCACGACGCGGTAGAAGTCGTTGTTGTAGTCGGTGGCGACCACGCCCTTGGCCGGGCCCTTGGGATCGGCCTTTGGGCTATCGCGGTAATAGCCCGGGTCGTACCAGTCGGAACACCATTCCGCCACGTTGCCGTACATGTCGTACAGACCCCACGCGTTTGGCGCGTAAGAGCCCACCTTGGCCGTCCGTCGCAGGTAATCGCCTTTCGCGGCTCCTCCGTAGGGGAAGTTGCCGTTGAAGTTCGCTTCCTTGCTGGAGAGGGATTTGCCGAAGTGAAAGGGGGTCGTGGTGCCGGCCCGGCATGCGTATTCCCACTCCGCTTCGGTCGGCAGCCGATAAGTCCGGCCCGCCTTCTTCTCCTCCGGCAGCGCCGTCAGCTTCTGGCAGTAATCGACCGCGTCGTACCACCTGAGGTTTTCGACCGGGTGGTCCGGCCCACCGCCTTTTTTCGCGTGAAACAGCGAAGGGCTTGCCTTGCCTGTCACCTTCTCCCATTCACCCTGGGTCACTTCGTAGACGCCCATGTAGAACGGCTTCGTGATCGACTCTTCGTGCTGTAGTTCCTTGTCCTCGCGATCCACCTCGGCTTCGGGCGAGCCCATCTGGAACTTTCCGGCCGGGATGAGCGCCAGTTTCATTCCGATCGAATTGGTGATGGCCTTTTCGCCTTCGGGGGCGGCGGCCGCACTCCGCTCCGACGCCGCGGGGAGGCTGAGCAGACCCAGCACCGGGAGGAAGAACAGGCCGCCGTAGCCCAGCAAAGAATAGCGCATCATCTGCCTCCCTCATTTCAGAACGAGCTGCCAGGTCCAGAAGCAAACGATAAATGCAAGAGACGACCAGGTCACGATCTTGGCCGTTCGCGAGCCACGCTTCTGGACGTACAGCATCCAGAACGACCGGCCCAGCAAGACGGCGGACAGTCCGATCAGGACGGGAGACAACCAGCCGGTGACCCCGGCTGCCGTGGCACTCCCTGCGACACCGAGCAGGGACAAGCCAGCGGGGACGATTCATCACCACGGAAGGGACGCGCCCACGGACATCAGCACTGCAAAGAGGTTGCGAATCGTGTTCATCTTTCTGCCCCACGGTTACAGACTTCGCCACGTCCAGTAGCCGGCGACGAAGATCGCCGACAGCCAGGTGATGATCTCGCTCGTCCGCGTGCCGCGCCGCCGGACATAAAGGACAAAGAACGCCTGCCCCAACAGCAAGAGGGACAGGACGATCAACACTGGTGAAAGCCAACCGGCCACGCCGGCTGCGGCACTCCCCGCTAACCCAAGCAGGGAGAGGACTGCCGCCGTCGTTCAGGTTGGCGCGGCTCCCACCAGCGCGAAAAGCGCGCTCGCCAGACCGCTCAACTTCACCTTCTTCATTCCATCCCTCGCTGCCGTTTGCCTGGGTGGATTTCACTTGGGCGGAACCGGTGTGGCTTGCCTCAAAAGTCAAGCAAAGGCAGGATTAACCACAGAGACACAGAGACACAGA
>DASZFN010000752.1:0-7407 GCA_035939715.1 Gemmataceae bacterium
CCAGCACCGCGGGCTCGAATTAACCTATTCAGGCTAACAATTGCTGAAGTACCTTGACGAGGCTGATCCGCCGATTGCTGTGCTGCAATGCCGCAATGACCTTGTCCCGCGCCATCCATTCAGGATGAGGAATTTGAAACGGCAGCGCTTCTTTCACAACCAACTCAGGCAGATGGTTCCGAGCAGCGGCCTCGGCCAGAATGTATCCATGATTCTCCAGGATGTTCATCTCCGCATCCGAAAAAGCGTCCAGATCGGTTCTTATCGTGGCGATATGGCCCTTGACCAGAGCATCGTCATAATAAGCGGGTGGTAACGTGGGTAGGCGATTTGAATTCGACGGCCGGTAACTTGACGCGTCCGTGCTTATGCCCCAGTACGTTCCTTCCAGGATTGCTTTTTTGAAACTGGCAATCAGCCAGCGCTTGCGAACCGCGCCGGCCTGATTGCTGGTTACAGCAACGTAGCGGAGGATCCGGCGAAATGGCTGCGTGTCATTCTGGAACGGGAATGGTGCTCCGCCGTCCGAGACGAGCACCTGACGATGGTTCTTCCACACGGGTTCCAGGCCCATGTTGTCGTAAACACCGCCATCCGTGAGCTGCAGCGCCTTGAGAAACTGTTCGCGCTTGTGGCGATCTGAAAACCGCCCCTTCTTCAGACCCAGGCGGCGCAGGTCCAAAATGAGCGGGCCAAACACCGGTGGAAAACACGAGGAAGCAGCCGTTGCCAGAGCAACGCTCCACTCCGCCGGTGGTTCCGCAAAGCCAATCTGGTAATCACCACATGCGCTTCGCTGAAATGTCCAATTCACGCCGAAGGTCAGATCCGTGGCGCAGAAGATGTACTGAGGATGGTCCGGCAAGTCGCGGACCTTCAGGCCGGTCAGTTTCCTTTCGTAGATTCGCGCCAGAGCCAGGACCGTCGTCTGAGGGCGTAGAATATTGGCCGGCGAGAGCCATCGTTCCAGGATCGGCCCGGTGCGGATGTCCGTTGCGGTAAAACGCCGAAAAGGAATGGCCACCGTTTCCTCCCAGATTCCGCCTGGCAGAACCTGACCGGGAGCCGGCCAGGGCTTGATCCGCTGGGCGAGGTGCGCCGCAAGGATGCTGCCGCCCGATACAGACGAAATCGTCGTGACCTGGGAGAGAATGCCGAGTTCGTTCAGGCGGCGCACGGCGCCGAGATGGAATAGCGCAGCGCGAAATCCGCCGCCGGATAGACACAAGGCCATGCCCGAGCGCTGGTCGCGCGGGCTGGGCAAGTATTGTTGTTCAAGTGGACTTGCCTGGCTAGTTTCGACATTCATCACCGAACTCCACCTGGAGTATCCAAGGAGCCGCACATGGTTTCGAGACGCACCTTCCTTGCTGCTGTGGGCGCGGGGTTCACCATGCCTTCCCTGTCGGTCGCGGCTGAGCTGCCTGGCAGCAAGGCCGGGAAGCTGGCCATTGTGACCACGGAATGGCGCTACCACTCCCATGCCTGGCATATGGGCGAGCGGTTCCTGGTAGGTTACCCGCTCAAGGGCAAATGGCATAAGCCCGTGTTCGAGGTCATTTCCGCATACGTGGATCAGAAACCCGAAAACGATCTGAGCCACAAGCGGGCCGATGAGTTCGGCTTCAAGATCTACCCGACCATCGCCGAGGCTCTGCGCTGCGGCGGCGACAAGCTGGCCGTCGACGCTGTCCTGATCATCGGTGAGCATGGCAATTACCCGCGCAACGAACTGGGACAAACGCAGTACCCCCGCTACCAGTTCTTCAAGCAGGTCACCGAGGTCTTCCGGAAGGACGGCCGGACGGCGCCCGTATTCAACGACAAGCATCTGTCGTGGAAGTGGGCGTGGGCCCGGGAGATGGTCGAGGTGGCTCGCGCCATGAAATTTCCGTTCATGGCTGGCTCGTCGCTGCCCGTTACGTGGCGGATGCCGGCCATCGACATGCCGCCCGGCGCCGAGGTCGACGAAGTCCTGGGCATCGCCATGGGTGGCATCGACAGCTATGACTTCCACGCGTTGGAAATGATCCAGTGCATGGCGGAACGGCGGCGCGGCGGCGAAACCGGGGTTAGGGCCGTGCAGGCCTTGCGCGGCGCATCTGTCTGGAAAGCCATGCAGGCCGGGGCCTGGGAAAGCGGCGGCTGGGACCCACGGCTTTTTGAAGCGTGCCTGTGCCGCAGCCAAACCCTCGCTCAGCCAGACACATTTAGCGACCGCTATCCAAGCCGAGCAGATGCGCAACTGGGTCAAGGATCCCGTGGCCTATCGCTTTGAATACGTCGACGGTCTCAAGGCAACGATGTTGTTGATGAACGGGCTGGTGGGGGATTTCACTTTCGCCGCCCGCCTCAAGGGGAAGGCGGAGCCTCTTTCGACACTGTTTTACCTGCCGCCAAATCCGAACGTGGTCTACTCGGCGGCACTCATGTCAAAAGTCGAGGAGATGTTCCTGACCGGCAAGCCGCCTTACCCGGTGGAGCGCACGCTCCTAACAACAGGGTTAGTTGCCGCCGCCGTTGAATCGCTTTCGGCCGGCCAAGAGCGAGTCCAGACGCCTCACCTGGAGATTCGCTACCAGGCTCCGCACGAATCTTCGTACTGGCGATCGTGACTACGGAGCGCGGCTTCTATGGCGACCCCGAAAATGAGTTTGCCAGTTTGCCAACTGAGTTTGCCACGGTTGGCAAACTCACTTTTCACTGCAAAGCTATAGGAGATACGGCTTAAGACAAGAAAAAAAATGAGTTTGCCAGTTCGCCACGCTTTTTGAGCCGGGGGAGGTGGGAGGTAGTTCGCCCGCCAACTCACCTGGCGAAGCATGGCGAACTACGAAAAAGTTGTCGAATTGTTGCGGAATGCAGTCAAATCCTATTGACGGTAAACGCTTGCTTTTGTGCAAGCGGGTCATCTCCTGCGCATGCAGGAGACAATCGCCGGAAAGCAGGTCGAACAGGGCCACCCAGTCGAGTCAGAAGGCCACTTGTTGGCCCTGTTACTTTGCGATGTAAATATTTTTCCAGAAGCCCTTACGACGTGACAGGGCCAGGGGGGCCCATGGAACGCTATACTTGACAAGTCGAGATATTCCGATATATCTGAGTGAAGGAAGAACAATCATGACAGCTAAAACGACTGCCGCCAAGACGCCGGCACTCACGTCGCTTGCTGCACTGGGAGAAGCGGCCGAGTGTCTCAAGATACTGGCCCATCCGCACCGGCTGCGCATGGTGCAGATGCTTCGTCACGAGCGCTACACGGTCGGAGAACTGGCCAAGGCGTGCGCTATCCCCAGCCACATGGCTTCCGAGCACTTGCGCCTGATGCAGCGCTGCGGTCTGCTCGGCAGCAGCAAGGAGGGCCGAAAGGCCTACTACGCCATCGCCCAACCTCATCTGGCGGACATTATGAGTTGCGTCGAGAAACACTTTGGCAGCGTGGCCAAGTGATTCCCTGGTCATCAATTAGCTGGACATTGATAACGAATAAGCCAGTAGCCCGATGTAAAGGCATGGGAGATCAAGCATGGGGATGTTCATTGAGATTGCCGTTTTGCTGGGAGTTGTAGCCGCTGCGTTCATTGTGAAAGTCTGGGTGCTGCCGCGCCTGGGAATAAAAACCTGAACGAGCCAAAGCTCCGGGCCGAGTTCGGCCCCTACGGCTACCGGCGCCAAGCCGATCACGCACGAGGCGAGCATCAACACTGGCGAAGACAGCCAATGATCAACCAGGATCGGCGGCGCACGCTGTGCGTACTCGTCATCGATGACAATGCTGACACGGTGGAGTCTACCGCGATCATTCTTCGGGGTCGCGGCTTCGCTGTGCAAACTGCCCAGAGCGGCCTGGAAGCCTTGCAGTTGATCCATTACCAGTGGCCGGACGTGGTTTTTCTGGACATCGGCCAATCCAAGCTGAACGGGCCTGAAGTTGCCAAGCTAATCCGAGCGCAATGCGGCCAGAACAAGAAGCCATTTTTTGTTGCGCTCAGCGGCTCTGGTCAGGAGCCCGACAAACTGCGCTCCCGGGCGGAAGGGTTCGACCTGCATCTGGTAAAACCCGTCAAGATCTCCGAATTGGCAGAGCACCTATTCGCGCGCCTATCAGCATAAGAGTCGTTACTTGGTCAATTCAATGATGGGATCAAACGTCTTGGGCGGCAACTTCAGACATTCCGAGGCCCGGATCACCAGATTGAGGCTGGGAATGTCGTAACGGCCTTCCTGGCCGCTGAGCACGGGATAAATGGCACGGCACGAGGCGCCCCACTCCCCCGCTTCATAAAGGGACAGGGCCTGTTCGTAGGCGTCGCGTCGCGCCAGCCATTCGGGACTGGCCTGCTCGGCGTGCAATTCATACAGATCCACCGCGTCGGTGATGCCCACGAGACGCCCTTTGCAGAGCCGGCGCACCGCGAAGCGCTCGCCCAGCAGCAGCCGGGTCGAGCCGGTCAAGAGGGCCGGAATGCCAAGCTGCCGGGTGGCGCCTTCCACGCGGCTGGCCACGTTCACCGTGTGCCCCAGCGGCCCGTATTTGAATTTCTGCTGGCTGCCGGTATTGCCCACGAGGGCCGGTCCCGTGTTCAGTCCCATGCCCATCTCCAGCGGCCCGCCCAGGCGCTCCTGCCAGGCTTCCGATAACTTGGGTAGTTCAGCCTGGATAGCGAGCACGGCGCGGCAGGCCAGGGCGGCGTGGTCGGGCTGGTCGGCCGGGGCATTCCACATGCCCATCTGCCCGTCGCCGGCGAAATCCACCGCCACGCCTTCATGCTCGCGGACCTGCATCGTCACCATGCCCATGACTTCGCTGACGAGCTGGCAGATCTCCTTGGGCGACATCTGCTGGGCGATGCGTGAGAAGCCGCGGATATCGCAGAACAGGATGGTCACGACCCGCTCCTGGCCTTCGAGCATGCGCGGGTTGCGCTCCAGCTCGCGGGCCAGGTGGGGGGAAAAGAACTGCTCGAATTGCACCCGTAAACGGCTCGCCTCCTTCTCATGCTCCAGCCGGGCCAGGCCGGCGCCCGCGGCCGACGCCAGCAGCTGCACGACCTGGGCCTCGAGCGGACCGATGCCCGGCCCCTTGGTGCTGTCGGTAAAGCGCGTGCGCGAGCCGTAGACCGCGCCCACCACCTGCTCCTGGGCATCGAAGATGGGCGAGGCGACCACAGCCTCAATGCCCTGCAGGCTGCTGATGACCGAGCCGCTGGCCGCGGATTGAAAGAAGGTGCGCCGCTCCTGGATCATTTGCTGCAGGATGGTGAGGCTGAATTCCCGGCCGCTGACCTGTGTTTTGCCGGCGCGGGCCACCGGCTCCCAGTTATTGACCCGCCGCAACACCACCAGGCCGCGATCCAGCCCGACCAGATCGACGACGGCCTGGGCGGTCTGCTGGTAGAATTCCGGAGAACCTGCCGCCGCACGTTGCACGGCAATCAGGGTCTCGAACCAATGCGCCAGCGTCTCGGGGTTAGGCGCATCGCCCAGGCGCAGCAGAGCGGTCTTGGACTCGGTAAGGAGCTGGCTGCCGCGCACGGGCTTGGCAATGGTCGCCAGCGATTCCGCCTTGACCGGGTCCTCGGGCCCGGCGTCCACGGCAATGACCGTCTCACCCACGGTGAGCCGGGCCGGCAAGATGACGTCGCGGTTGCCGGCGGGCGCTATGGTGGTGCTGTCGGCCAACCAGATGGGGTTGCGCTGGCTCAGGTTCTCGATGCGAATCCGGCTGGCCGCCAGCTCTTCGATGCGGACGTGGTCCTTGGAAACGTACAGGTCATCCTGAATGACGCACCGCGGCGTCGCATCCCGCTTCGGCCCCCGTCCGAATTCAAGGGGTCCCATGGCGTGCTCGAACTGCTGTCGCTCACGCGCGTTGCTGACGTGAATCTGAAGCATCGGCGCAACCTTCGCTGTTTCCTTTCAATTCACACTATGGTGGCTGATTCTTCTATTATGCTGCGCCGCGGAGCAGAATGCTACGGACCGCCTTAGCTAATCCGACAGAAGAAATCAATGAACCACTTGTTTGCCCTCTAGCAGGGTTGCTAGTTCTCCGAATAGCTTCTTGAAGCTCTCTGGGTTGTAATTGGCAATCGTGGCAAGGATTGAAGGCAATTCTCTGAGGATTTGTCGCTGTTGCCCCGATGGCAATTTGAGGCTCAATTCTTGCTCGAGTGCCTTAAGCTTCTCCTGAATGGTGGCGTCGCTTGCAGGTTTTGGATTCAAATCTTTGTACACGATCCGGAATGCCCATGCCAACTGGCGGGCACTGTCGAAGTCGAGGGTCTCTGACGTGGCCAGCTTGCAGATTTGCGGCAAAAGCCGGCGGACGGAAGGCTGATGGAACGATTCGGGAGCGCGCTCAAGTTTTTCCAGATTCGCAGTGCACCACTTTTGTATGTCATGAGCAGCAGCGGCAATCCGAGCAGGTTCGCCAAAAGGCCTGGCATCAAAAGCCGCCTGCAAGATCTCCTCTAGCTTCCGCTCTTTCGCCAATTCGTCTTCCTGGCCACTCTGGTGAAGCCATACTTTGACCAAAGCGGTAGGCCAGGAACGGAATTGCGGGCGCCCGGGCTTGCCAAAGTAGCCTCTTGCTTGTCGCCAGCTCGGGGTCTTCAAGTCGTGATGGCACGCGTAACAGTCGAACGCCGCAAGGTCAAGAGCCCGAGCGTCGGCTTCCTTGGCATGAAGCGAGCGATCGGCGTACCCGGCAAGTACATTCATCGATTCTTGCAACTCCACAAGACCGCCAACTATGACCAGTTGCGTCCTTTCAAGGACCGCCGGATTGTAATGCAGTATCTGTTTCGCCTTTTCCGACTTTTCGTAAAGATACTTCCAGTGTTTGGGCATCTCTTTGCTGAATGTGGAAACTTCCAGTCCAGGCAAAGGCGGATGGCCAGCCGCATACATATCGTGGGTAACCAGCTTGCCATCTTCCGGGTCGCCGATGTGGCAAGAAGCGCATTTCCTGGCACGCCTGGCGGGGTTCCAAAGATCGGTCATACCAAAGTCATTTTCCTTTTCGGCGCGCGATTTCTCGCGCCACTCAAATCTCCGAGGCCCGCCATGTTGCTCAACCCACTCGACGTACGGTCCGTGACAGACGACGCAACTAACGCCCTCGTCCGCCTTGAAAGTTGGAGAAAGGAATTTTTGATCCTCAACACGAACACCATGGCAAGGCAAGCAATTATTTTCGATGTCGGATTTCTTGTACTTCAACAGCGTGGTGATCTGCTGGCCGCGTTCCTTGCTCAGATTAACATAGGCGTCTTTGTGCTTGTCCATCTTCTCCCAGATCGCAACTTCATTGCATGTGCACAGAATAGGGGGAGCATCCTTGTACTTGTCGGGATCGCGATGGCAATTAGCACACTCTGAAACGCCGATATAACGCTTGGTCTT
>DASZFN010000753.1:0-3277 GCA_035939715.1 Gemmataceae bacterium
GGGGCCGACAAGGCCCGCGGGATGCGTAGCGCCACGCAATGGACGAGCGCTTCTGACACGAAGAACAAGGTCCTGTACTACCACACCCAGCACAACCGCCGGGTGCGGAAAGTCGATCTCAACAAGATTGATTTTGACTCGCCCCGCGAAATCCTGCGAATGCCGCTGGACAAAGTGAAGGCGCAGGACATCGAAGATGTGACGCCTCGGAAGTAAAGAAGAACGTTTTGAGATCCCACGTCCATGACTCCGTCGAGCAGTGAAGCAAAGCCGCACCAAGACTGGCTGGAAGCCGGATCGTGGTTCGAGTTGAGACCAGAAACTCCCCGAACAGGACTCGAACCAAATCAGCCGGGGGGAAAGTGACAACGGGATTTGAACCGCATAAATGCCTATCTGGTAAATAATTGCGGCTATCCGAAATGCGAACACCACCATCGAACCGACTCTGTTGAACCTGAAAACCTCAGTGAATCAGGTCAAATTGAAGAATTTAGAAATAAAGTCGGGGCGACGGGATTTGAACCGAGTCGGCACGCGTCGCTTGCGGCTCCGATGGTCGGTCACGTCACCTTGCGGGCGTTTTGCGCGCGTCGGTCCGAATCACCGAGGTGAGTTCGTGTCGTAGTGTTCGGTGCGCAGGTCCCATCGACCGACGCTAGCTAGCGACACGTGAATGATCCAGCAAGAATCCCACTTTCACGGGCTGGGATACTCCGGATCGCTACCGCCCGCAGCCAGGGTAAATCGCGCATGCGTGAACTGTGCAAATATCGGCGTGAAGAAACACTGAATAAGCACCCTGGGAAGTCCGACATCGGCAGAGGGCTCGTTTCGGAAGCAGGCAGCCTAAAGATCGCCATCGCCACAGCATCCGCCTGATCAAAAGCAGCCAGATGCCACGTAAAGGTGTCCCGCGAATAGTGCTCCTTGGATTGTGTTCATCAGACTCGTTGGAAGTACTCCTCTGAGCCGACCATCATGGCGTACACCTGCTGATCGCGCGCCCCAGCGTCCAGCATGGCAGTGAAGGCGTTCAGTCCGGCCGGTTCAGCCTCACGCCGTAGGAAGTGTTCGTAACCCAGCTCGACAATGTCCTGGCGATACTCCTGGCTGGCCAGGATCGCCGCCGCCACCTGGGCGTAAGTCGCGCCGTTGGCAAAGGCCAGGTCCCATGTCGCCCGGCCCCCCGGGTCCACGGCCCGGTTAAGGGCATCTTGGTAGAGCGCATCCAGGAAACCGTCGTGGGTGCCGTGGCCTTGGATTTGGATGAACTCCGGCGAGCTGACGAGAACTTCGATCAACTGCTCAATGCTCCCGCCCGCCTGCAAGAAGTTCTCCGAGGTGTTGAGTCCACTTGAGTCGACCGCACGATGCAGGTACTGGGCATAGAGAGAATTCACCGTGTAACGGGCGAACTCCGAACTCGACTCAATGGACAGCGCCACTTGCGTCCGGGTCGTGCCCTGGTCGAGCATGTTGCTCCACTGCGCCAGACCGACGCCGTCCACCGGTCGCCCGAGCAGATCGAGATAGGCTTTCGCCACGAAGCATTGGTTGGCGGTCGGCAGCGGCGTGTCCGCTATATAGCGCGCCAGGGCAAAGCCAAAGTTTCCGCCGCTGTTCGCAAAGCTGCCGCCGACGCCGCCGGCTGCAACAGCCTTCCCATTGGGCTGGACGAGAACTTGGAACGCCTGGGAAACGACTCCAAACGGCGTGATTACCTTGCCCCCGGTGCCAAAGGTGTCGTCAAGGCTGCCGTTTGGGTTATAGCGGGCCAGGGCAAAGTCGCTCGAATTTGCCGTGGCGTTCACGGTCGAGCCTGCGGCAACATAACGGCCGTCAAACTGTACGGCGACCGCGTTAGCCTCCTCAGACTGACTGAAGTCCGTAAACGTCTCCCCGTTTGTGCCAAAGCCGACGTCCAGAATGCCGTTAGGAAAGAACCGCATAATGGCGAAATCGGCAGTTCCGCCCTGGTTGGTGGTACCCACGGCGATAATGCGGCCGTCCCCGGAAATGGTCAGACCCCGGATACTTACGTTAGTGGGCGCCTTTGAGACGCCATTCATGCCAAGGCCGGCGTCCAGGATTCCGTTCGAGGCAAAGCCCACAAGTTCGCTGCTCGTGGCAACCACAATCCGACCGTTGGGTTCAATGCCCAGACCGCGGGGAACAGGCACTGCATCCCCACTGATGAAAGTGCTCGCTATTCCATTGGCGCCAAAGGCAGTGTCGGTCGTGCCGTCCGAGTTCAGGCGCGCGACAACTAAGGACTGAATCGTGGCGCCCATGCTAAGGGTCATGCCGGCCACCAGGATCTTGTCATTGCCCTGGATGGTAATTTGCCCGGACTCTAAGCCGGTGCCTACCGCCACCTGGCCGCCGCTGCCGAAGGCAGGATCGAGTGTGCCGTTCTCCAGGAAACGCGCCACCGCGATCTGCAGGTTATTGTGAATGAGATCCCCTTTGGTGCCTGCTACTACGAGCTTGCCATCGCTTTGCAGGGCCAAGTCTGTGACGGTGAAGCCGAGGCTGGCGTTCACGTCGCCGTCGCCGGCCGTACCGAAAGTGAAGTCGGGGAGACCGTTGGGGAGGTAGCGCACGAGAAACACATTCGTGCCCGAGTTTCCGGCCGCCACCAACTTGCTGTCGGGCTGCAGAACCAAGCCCATGACTCCCTCGGTGGGGGACACAGATGTGACGACCTCGCCGCCAGTCCCAAAGGTCGGATCAAGGACGCCGGCGTTCAGCAGCGTGCGATCTTCGAGAGGTTCCGCCAATGGTCGAGTGAAATTAATCATAATGCGATTCCTTGGAGCCGTTCGGTATCTAGGCGATGTCAGCCTTGCCGTCACCCTGAAGTCAGCAAAGGCCATTCGCAAGTCCTGTGCCGTGGCTGATTCCGCTGCCCGCACCCGAAGAGCAAGACTATCAGCGAAGCCAAAAAAAAGTAGCCTCCCGAGTGGCGCCGAGGAACTATTTATAGACCACTTGGCCCGCAGAAGGAGCCTGATGACCAACACAACAGCCGGCCCGATCCTGCATTTGATTCGCCGCTTGGCCACGGACCAGCGCCTCAGGGAGCTGCCAGACCAGGAGTTGTTGGGCCGGTTCAGCAGCGGGCATGACGAAACAGCGTTTAGCGCCCTGCTGCGACGCCATGGCTCCATGGTGCTCGATGTTTGCCGGAATATTCTGGGAAACGAGCAAGATGCCGAGGACGCCTTCCAGGCAACCTTTCTGGTCCTGGCCCAGAAAGCCGGAGCCATCCGGA
>DASZFN010000754.1:0-8101 GCA_035939715.1 Gemmataceae bacterium
TACTAACCTTGGACGTAGGATGGGATTGCCAAAGGACCTAGCGCGAATTGTAGCCAGCGGCGTGTAGCCGTCAATCGCTGGCCACAAGCGATTATTGAGTTACGGACTTCCTTTCCGGCATATTGCGTGTTCTGGGCAAAGCCTTCCGAGTTTTCCATGCATAACGTAAGCTCGTTTGCCGATTGTTAAGATATGTCACGTCGATTGGCCGGCTGTTATGCAATTCTCCTATTCGCCGGAGTTGCAGGCTGCGCGGCCAGGTGTGAATTCACCTACTTGACTGCTCCAGTTGCTCCTTCCGACTCGCAGATGAAGGCTGACCCGGCGAAGTCGGTTTCGCCGGCGCAGAATCATGCCGATACGGTTTCCTCGTTGGCAAACCCGTTCGCCGGCGCGGCCGAGCTGTCTGCGGACGTACTCATCGAGAATGTCCTGGCTCGAAATCCTTCGCTCGCGCAAATGGTGGCGGCCTGGCAGGCGGCTTCTGCCAGATATCCACAAGTCATTTCGCTCGACGACCCGATGTTCGGCTTCATGGCCGCTCCGGCTTCCATCGGCTCCAACGACGTGGAGTTCGGCTATCGACTCGAGATCGCGCAGAAGCTGCCGTTCTGTGGCAAGCGTGAACTGAGGGGACAAGGCGCCCTGGCCGAGGCCAGCGCCGCCGGTCACGATGTGAATGACATGCGGCTTCAGCTCATGGAGAGCACGCGCAGCGCGCTTGCCGACTATTACCTGGCCGAGCGCGCCCTGGCCGTGAACCGCGAGGGCTTAAATCTCCTCCGCTCATTCCGCGGCCGGGCCAGGGAACGCTATGAAAAAGTTCCTGGAGCGAACGAACAAGATGTGCTCCAGGCAGATGTTGAACTCGGCCGTCAGGAACAGACGGAGATCACCCTGGCACGCGCTCGCGCCGTCGCCAGCGCACGCATCAACACGCTCCTCCATCAGGCGCTGGAGAGCCGCCTGCCGCCGCCGCCCCAGGAACTCACGGTAAGGGCAGATCTTCCGGAAGCAGCAAAGCTGAATGCCCTCGCGCTGGCCAACCGGCCGGACTTGCAGGCGCTGGCGGATCGCATCCGGGCCGAAGAAGCATCCCTGGGGCTTGCAGAGAAAGAATATTATCCGGATGTTGAAGTATCGGCCGCCTACGACACCATCATGGGCAACGGGCCGATGCGCGATTTGGCGCCGCAAGTGGGCGTGCGCGTTAACGTACCCCTCCAGCGCTCGCGCCGTGAAGGGGCTGTGGCAGAGGCACAAGCCCGGCTCGCGCAGCGCCGCGCCGAACTGGCGCGGCAGACCGACCAGGTGAGCTTTCAGGTCCACGAGGCGCATGCGCAAGTCCGGGAAAGCCAGGGGATCTTGCGGCTCTACCAGGAGAAGCTTCTCCCGGCAGCAAGGGGCAATATCAAGGCCGCGGAAACTTCCTATGTGGGCGGCCGGATTCCCTTCGTGAGCCTCATCGAGGCGCAGCGGAATCTGGTGGAGCTGCAAGATCGCTTTTATGAAGCGCAGGCGGAGCTGTACCGGCGCTGGGCCATGCTGGAGCGCGTCGTGGGTAGTCCTGCTGATTAGGGCCGCTCTATTGTCTCAATGGATGATGGTAAAACTTCCATCCGTTGCTACAACCGTCGGTAATCCCCAGACCGGAATCCCGCCGTCGCTTCGTCCTCTGTCTTCCGTGGCCGTTCCGCTCTGATCAAAGGCTTGCCACACGAGCGCTCCGCCCCTTTCCCAGCCAGTGCCTTCGGTCCAGACCAGGATCGTTTCGCCCTTGACGTTCACCGCCACAGCCGGGTGTTTGCGTTCCCTGCCGGTCCCCGGGGCAGCCTGAGGTTTTGTAAAGCTGTTTGTGCCCGGCTTGAGGCTGGCGAAGTAAATCTGCCCGTCGGTCTCCCAGGCCGCGACCACGCCGCTCGGGCCTTCAACGAAGGCCATCGTGCTCATCGGTCAGCCGGGCACCTTCCACTTGTGAACCAGCGACTCGTGGAAGCTCTGGCCGCGGTCCGCCGAAGAGAGCAGGTAAATGTCTCGGTTCACCCCGGCAGTGGCGGAGCGGTACAGCAAATAGACGGAACCCTTGCGGTCGGCGAAGGCGCGCGTGGAACAGCAGGGGCATACCCCCGTCGGTTGAGTCCAGACGGGCGCCTCCAGGGAGAAGGTCTTCCCCTCGTCCTCCGAGCGTGCTACCCATACTTTGCGCTTATCCTCACGCGCCTGCTCGCCCGTGCCGATGCCATGCCAGATCACGTAGACGTTGCCGGCCTCGTCGGCGGCCACGGTTCCGCCGCCGTCCGGCGTATGCGTTTGCCGCATCAGGTTGCGCTGTTCCTCGAAAGCGGTCGCCGAATCATTCAGCCGCGCGTAGTCTGTGCCGAGACCGTTCCAGACAACGTGGATGCGGCCGCCCTTCCCCAGGGCCATTTGACCGCCGCGCACGCTGCCGATCGCACAGGCGCTCGCCGGCCGGCTGTTGATGCGGATTGGCTCCGAAAAGCGCTGCTCCCCCGCTTCCCGACGGACATAGAAGAGGTCTCCTGCACCCGGGTTATCGCCTTTGAAATAGAGCAGGTGGAGAGTCCCCTTAGCATCTACCAGCGCCTGGGGTTGAATGCCGCCATTGGGGATGCGGAGAAGCGTGACTGCGCTGGCTCGTTCCGCGGTTGATTCTTTGGGATGGGCGCTAGTCACCGGCTTGCGGCTCTCCGCTTGCTCGGTCCGTGGTGCTGCTGACTGCCTTCCATCCCCTTGAGCCACTTTGTCGCAGCCCGCCAAGCCGAGGGCAAGAACCACCGCAACGGTTGATATTTTCGCTGGGCCTGACATGCGAAGCTCCCCTTTGGAATGATACCTGATCACGTTAGAGATTCTATCCGGAGTGCTCCGCCTTGGCAGGCCAAGCCCCGATTGTGCCGACTGCCGCCTTGCCGGAGCTAGAAAGAAAAAGACTCTGTCGATCATGTCCAGCAAAGTCTCCTCCGCAGTTGGCTGTCCGCGGCGGGGATTTCAAACCAAGGGTCGCCGTGTGCAGTATCCCCGTCGGAGGTAGGATACATCTAGTATCGGCTGCGCGGACTGCCCTTGGTGCAAAGAAACACCGCACTTTATGTCGATTGGCAAATCAAGCGCTCCCATGAACGCCGAGCAATTGCCAAACCTGGATACCTTCTCCAAGGCTGCGGAGCTGAGCAGTTTCAGCGCGGCCGCTCGGGCCCTCGGCCTTAGCCAGGCTGCGGTCAGCCAGCGCGTGCAGGCTCTCGAGAAAGCGCTCGGCAGCCCCGTGTTCAAACGGCAGGGCGGTCGAGTTCTGCTCACCGAGGCGGGCCAGAAACTCTATGAGTACGCGCAGCGAATCCTGGCACTCCACCGGGAGGCCCGCGGCACTATTACCGGTCATGCCTCTCCGGCTGCCGGAGAACTACTCCTCGCCGCCAGTTCGATCCCCGGCGAGCATCTGCTTCCTGCCCTGCTTTCGATCTTCACGCGGAAGCACCCACACCTTCAGGTCCGTGCCACCGTCAGCGACAGCATGGGCGTGATGGCCCAGGTGGAGCGTGGCGAGGTCAGCCTGGGGCTGGTAGGTCGCAAGGCCGACAACCCGCATTTAGACTTCCGCTACCTCGCCAGCGACCGCATGGCGCTGGTCGTGCCCGCAGGCCATCCGCTGAGCAGCCGCAAGAAGGTGTCGGTGAAGCAGCTTGCCCGCTATCCACTGGTGCTGCGCGAAGCGGGCTCCGGGCTGCGGCACTGCTTCGAGAAGTCGTTGGAAAAGGCCGGACTGTCTCTGGCCGACCTGCGCATCGCCCTGGAGCTGGGCAGTAACGAGGCGATCAAGGAGGCCATCCTCAAAGGCGTCGGCGTCGCCGTGCTGTCCACTTACGCCGTGCAGAAAGAGCTCAAGACCGGTCAGTTACACGCCCTTCGAGTCAGCGATCTGCATTGCGACAGGGACATGTTCGTCGTGCAAGACCGGCGTCGCGTGCTGCCGCTGCCTGCCCGAATATTTCTCATGTTTCTCGAGACACAGCCGATCAGTTATCCGACCCCATAGTCAACGCTTATGAGCCAAGCGGGGCGTATCACCCGGGGGAGGTAACGCGCTCGCTACCAAACGACTAGGCTGATGGAAGATGAGGATCTTTCTGCAGAGGAGGAACGCCATGAATTGCCATCTTGCTGCCGGCATGCTCGTCCTGGCAGGCGCCTTGGTATTGGGGGACGCGGTGCGCAGCCAGTCTCACGGACCCGCGGACATCGAACTATTTGCTCCTGACAAGATCAAATGGCGGAAAGGCCCGCCCTCTCTGCCGAAAGGCGCCGAGATGGCCGTCCTGGAGGGCGATCCAAATAAGGAAGGACCGTTCGTTTTTCGGCTCAAGCTGCCGGACGGCTATCGGGTGCCGCCGCACACGCATGCGCAGACCGAGCGCGTCACGGTCCTTTCCGGCACCTTCAACATCGGCATGGGCGACAAATTCGACGACAAGGCGACGAAAGAGATGCCTTCCGGGGCGTATGGCTATTGGCCGCCTGGAATGAAACACTTCGTGTGGGCCAAAGGCGAAACAGTTCTGCAATTTCACGGGACCGGGCCGTGGTCGATTCAGTATGTAAACCCGGGCGACGATCCGCGCCAGGGCAAGGATTGAGTCCCTATTTCTTGCGGACACGACCCTGGAGATAGGTCTTGAATGCTTCAGGTTTGCCCGGCGGAGCGACTTCGAATTGGACGGTCGCCTTGCCGGCTTCCTGATTCACGTAGGAAAGCCGGTAGCGGGGCGCCGCGGGCCTGGCATCGCTCAGGAAAATCAAGGCCTTGCCATCCTGGGAAGTGCTGGGCGTGTAATGGATGACGTGACCTTCACTGTCAAAGTAAATCGCTTTGGCGGCCTTGTCGCCGTCCTCCTGGTAGACGATCAGCAAATCCTCGTGTGTGAACGCCGGCCTGCCGGCGCTGGCAGGGTATTCGGCGCGGTTCTTGCGCACCAGGATCTTGCCTTGGAGCTCCTCCGCAAACGAGAATTGCCCCTTTCCCTGACCCGGCTGGCCCTCTCCTTCTCCAACCCACTCCCCCAGCAAGAATCGATAGGATGCCCACGGATCGACGCGGGCTGGTGGTTCCTGCGAGTTCGCCTGAAAATTCAGAAGAGAAATGGCCACTACCGCATAGAGCACGTTCCGCATGGATTTGTCCTTTCTAGAGGGGGTGTTTTCAACGTTTGCGGTTATCTTGATCGGGTAAGCGCCGTGTGCCGTAGAACGGAATTCATTCCGTTCGGCACCGGGCCGCTCGCGGGCCGCTGACGGCGCTGAACGGAATGAATTCCGTTCTACGGGACATGCATTGCAGGCATTTGGGTGATGAAAATTTCCAGGCGGCTGATTTTGCCGCCACGGATGGTAAAGAGATCGTAGCCGCGCATGGGGCCCGGCATACTCTTGCTGGTGCAGGTCCACTCGGCGCGGACGGCGCCGCCGTCCATATCGACGCGATCCAACTTGAGCGTCAAATCGGGCGCGCGATGCTGTGCCATCTGGTTCAAGCTGGCGCGAATCGCTGGTTTGCCGGTGTGTGTTTGCATTGTGCCGGTAAATGGCTCCACGAGCACGCCGTCATCTGCAAACAGCGCCAATAGTTCTTCGAATGCGGACGGACCGGTCTGCATGGCCCGCAAGAGGTCTTCCACAACTTTGCGGTCTTCAGCTTTTACTGGCATCTGCGGGGTCCTTTCGGTTAAGCTGATGCGGGGGTAAACATGGTGAACGGCAATTCTCCTGGGATCAATCAACGTACGCTGGTCCGCCTGCGCGAGCTGGTACAGGCCATGCACGAAGACGCCGGCCGCGCGCTTCCGGTGCAGAAACTCGTGGCCCTGGCCGAGGAGGTGCGCCTGGACGGCGGCCTGACGATCGATTTCGCTGCGTCCCGGCGTCTTGGCCAGCCGATGGTCGTCCTGCGCATGACGGAACCGCGGCCGGATCGTCGCGTCATGGTGCTTTCCAGGCGGGAGCAAGAGGTTGCCGCGCTGGTGGCAAACGGGCTCAGCAATAAGCAAATCGCCGGCCGCTTGTTCATTTCCCTGGCCACAGTCAAGGATCACGTGCACCGCATCCTGAAGAAAACGAATCTGCCGAACCGCGCCGCGGTTGCCGCCGCCTACGTTGGGCGATGACATCGTAAGGGGGCTTCATTGCGGCCGCAATCAATCTTTAGATTGGATTTGATTATGTGGGCCAGTCTGGCGGTATTGCCGCTACTCGCAACGGCTTGCTCTATGCCAAGTCCGTTATTGCGACCGCCCTTGAGGAACACACGATGACACCGAGTCGCATGCTTGTCGTACTCCTGTTGACAGCGCTCTCTTCACGCGCCGAGTTTCCGGGACTGGTGGTGGCCGCCTTGGTTCAAGACAAGCCGGCACAGTCGCCGAGTCCCAGTAATCAGCCCAACCTTCACACTGACACTCTCAAGCTGCTGCACGGATTCCTGGCCGCCGCCCGTCAGAATGACATGAAAGATGAAATCATACTCAAAGCGCTGAAGGAGTTACATCGTCAGGTCAAGGACGAGAACCTTGCCACGGTCGAGAGTTTCGCCCTGACCGAAGAGGCGAAGCCGGTTGCCTGGGCATTAGCAGGGTTCCTGGTGGAACGCAAACGGTACGACGGCGCTGCTGACGTGATCGTCACCCGTCTCGTTTCCACGAAGGACAACCGCCAGTACGCCATGTGGAAATGGTGGGAGCACAACTTTGAGGAACGGGAAGATTACAAAAAAATCACCAGGCAGATCACGGATTCATTACTCCGCCAATTCGCCAAAGGTAGTGCTGATCGAAAGCGGGTCGTTGCCGAACTCTTCGGCAAGGGAGCAGCCGAGGCCAAGTTGTCGGCCGAGGAATTCAAGCGGGCGATCAAGTATAAGGGCAAGGAGTGATCCCGGCCATTTGCGGAGCGACGCGCACGATTGGCCTAGCACGTAGAATGAGTTGCAGGGCCGTTGGACCTTCTCCATCTACTTTTTTCTTGCTCATGTCTCTTTCTTACTTGAGGTGAAGCAATGGAACCCGATTCGACCCGTAGGGAGTTCCTTCGAGCCGGCACGCTGGCGACGGCGGGCCTGCTGGCTGCGGGAGCAGCTCCACAGGCAGGCACAGAGCCGCCCCCGCACCAGCATCCGGACCACATGCATCCGGACCACAAGCATCACGATAACCAAACCTATCCTCGAGACCATGCCGGTCCGGGCGGCCCCGTGGGGAGTCCGACCGACCGGGGCAAGCTCGTGCCGGGCCTCCGTGCCACCGCAGAGCCGCCGGTGCTCGTGGAGACGCCGGACCTTCCCAACAACCTGCCGTGGAAGATGGTCAACGGCGCCAAGGAGTTCCACCTCCACGCCCAGCCCGTCAAGCGCGAACTGCTCCCCAACGAGTTCATGAACCATTGGGGATACAACGGCAGCATGCCTGGTCCCACCATCCAGGTGACCGAGGGCGACCGGGTGCGTATCATGCTGCACAATGAACTCCCGGAGCCGACAACCCTTCACCTGCACGGCCTGGAGATGCCTATCGCCATGGATGGGGTCGCCTACCTTGCGCAGGACCCGATCAAGCCCGGCGGCATGGGCGTTTACGAGTTGACGCTGCACCAGAACGGCACCTATTTCTACCACGCCCACGGCGCCATGCAGGAAGCCATCGGCATGGTCGGCCTGTTCATCATTCATCCGCGCTCGGCCTTTGCGCCGGTCGTCGATCAGGACTTCGCCCTGATCACGCAAGAGTTTGACATCGGGCCGGCGAGCGACACGCCGGACACCACCAGCATGACCTTTCACTGGCTTACCTTCAACGGGCGGTGCGGCCCCTACGTCACGCCCCTGGTTGTGCGGCTGGGCAATCGTGTGCGCATTCGCGTGCTTAACTTCAGCACGATGGACCACCACCCGATCCACCTGCACGGCCACACCTTTTGGGTAACCGGCACCGAGGGAGGCCGCATCCCCGAGTCGGCCTGGATTCCCGGCAACAACGTGCTGGTCGGCGTGGCCCAGGTCCGCGAGTTCGAGTTCGTGGCCAACAATCCCGGCGACTGG
>DASZFN010000755.1:0-8169 GCA_035939715.1 Gemmataceae bacterium
GTGCCCGGCAGCGTTCCGCCACTTCAGGAGGAATTTCCTCGCCTACCTCGCGCAGCGCCTCGAAGTCGGAGACGATGCGCTCTCGGTCCTGCGATTGCGCGAGCGTATTCTCCAAACGGCTCAGGACCATCTCGAACTTGCGGCGCTGGACGTCGCGGCGGTCTTCCTTGCGCAACCAGTCCAGGGCGGGATTGACCCGCTCGTAGATCGGATCTCCCAGGGGAAGGTCAACTTTCTTGATCAGTTCTTCCCAACGTGTCCGCAATTGCCTCCCTGAAGCCAGATCGAGCGCGCTGTGCGCCTCGCGCAGTTGCTCTTCCAGGCGCTCAGCCAGCTGGCGCAGTTTGCGTTGCTCGAAGCGGTTTGCCGTGCTCTCCACCTGCCTGACGAGGGACGGCGGCGGCGGGCATAGCCACTTGTTCTGACTGACCTCCTGGCTTAGCCGGGTCACGCGCTGAACGTCCTCCTTGGCGGCGGCTTGCCTGATTTCGACTTCGATCTCGGCGAGGCGCACCTTTTCAAACGTCTTGATATCCTCCGACCACACGGCATTTCCAGCATCGCGGCCGGCAATGGTTCGCAGCAAGGACAGTCGCTGCGCCACCGGCGCGCGCATCAGAGCCAGCAAACGATGCTTCCGCAATAGCCCGTCCAGAGGCAAAGACTCCGCATAGGCTTCGTTCAGGGCCTCGGCAGCCTCGAAGTTCAGTCGTCCCGGCGAGGGCAAGCTGTAGGACAGACAGACCTCTTCCCAGAGCTTGCGCTCCGGGAAATCGAGAGTCGCCAGCTCATCGAGCAGGTTGGGTTCGGCCTCGGCAAGGTGGATCGCCTCGGAGCGCAAGCCCTGTTGCAGGAATTCCCCGCAGCGGCGCAGGCGAGCGCTGACCTCCTGGCAGGCGCGCGCGTAGGCCGTCGCCAGTTGCTTCACTGAGTCGGTTAACGTCTGATCGGCCGACTGCAGGAACGAGCGGATTTCATCAACGATTTGTTG
This sequence comes from Gemmataceae bacterium, assembly GCA_035939715.1. Classification (GTDB taxonomy): domain Bacteria; phylum Planctomycetota; class Planctomycetia; order Gemmatales; family Gemmataceae; genus DASZFN01. The sequence continues at coordinate 992 of DASZFN010000755.1, forward strand.
GCTGTTGCTCATGGGCGCTTCCCCGTGCTGCAGGCCCGCTTTGACCGAGCCCGCTATTTCCCCTTCTGAAAAAAGTGCACCACGTCAACGCGGACGCCACTTACTTCCGTATACACGACCAGACTGTCCAGGTGAATCTTGGGCCAAATGAATCTGGCCGGCTCTTCAATTCGGTCGGGATTCTCCAGCGTCAGATCAATGACAATGCTGTTCTGGTCTTTTCCCAGCTTGACGGCAAGGTCTTGCAGAAAGACGTGCTCATCCCTCATGGCCGGGAATTGCAGAGGCGGATCCGGCGCGCGTTGATAGCTTTCGTGTTCCACGGGCTCCGGCTGAAAAGAAATGGGCTTAGCGGCGACCGAGAAAGCGGGCACAGCCAGCCGGAGCCTGCCCCCCGGCCGTTCCTGGTCTTTCCACGCCAGGACCCGGGTCAAACTCGTGGTCGTCTGCAGGCTGAAATTCCATTCTTCTTCGATGGGACGGCGCATGGCCCAGTAGGTCTTGGCGCCGTCCGCGCCGGTGACTTCAAGAAGACCATTGCGCAGGTGTTTGCGCGCCGCCAGAACCGCCCGGTTCTGCTGCGGACTCCATTTCAGGCTGAGGCCGCGCGAGCTCATTGATAGATTCGCGAATTCTTGCCGCCCTTCGAGAGCGCCGACCACTTCGTACTCGATCAACTGGCCGTCCCTGGTCGGCGTCGTATGCAATTTTGAGCGAGAGCCTTCGTATGTGAATTCATTTTCACAGACGAGTTTCACCTGGGAACCCTCTCCAGGAAACGAGGCAATAAGCTTTTCTTCGTCCACCTGAACGGGAAGCTCCGCACAGACTTTCGCTTGCAAGTCTCCGCTTTTGCCACTGCCGCTTTTGCTCTCCTCATTTGACTTTGCCGCTTTTGACCCGGTATTGGCGGCGCCATCCGGAACAGGTTTGGTCGTTTCGGGCGCCTTAACTTGTTTCCCCTCAATCTTGTCGGCCGGTGTGTCCTTTCCTCGGACGCTGACGGGCGTCGGGATTTTTTCTTCACGGACCTCCGCAACGCGAGCCTGATCTGGCGGATTCGGGGGCTGATCCTCTACCTTTGCGCCCACTTTTACGAGCGTGAAGCCGCCGAGGAAGTACAGGCCGGTCAAGACGCCCAGGGTCAGCAGGAATCCGGTAACAGTTCCCTGAGCAAAACCCAGGAACCAGCCGCCTTGGCTTGACGGACGATTCCGTTCGATCGCTTGCTTGACCGGTAAAGGCGGCGGTGCACCCTGAGAAGCCGGCGCCGTCGCATAACCGGCGCGGGACGGCCAGGATGCAAAATCTCCCTTTGGCCGGGAAGCGGTCCCGGAGCCCTCCGAAGCCACGCTTTCCGTGCGCTGCTTTGCTGCGTGAACACGGGTCATCGGCGGCGGGCTTCTGTCTCCTTGCGGTCCGGACGATTGGCCCGTCCTGGCGCGCTCCACCAGAGGACCGCCGTGCGCCTGTCCAAGGTTTGCGGCCAGGTTAATTACTAGCGTGTTCGGCAGCCGTTCGGCATCCTTGGCTTCCGTCGAGTCGTTCAGCACGCCGCGGCACGCGCAGGATATGCCCTGGCTTGCTTTCGCGAAATAGGTGTTAAAAGTCGCCTCCCAGCGCCGTGCCGGCGGCAGCAACGCCAGCGCTTCCGCCAGGAGCGGCAGCAACTCCATCCCAGGTTCGAAAACCAGATAGATAGGCCGCTCGGGGTCTGTGAGAAGAGATTCCGCCATCACGCCGGCCCAGCCGGCGTCGCCTGTCAAGTCTTCCCAGGCCTTGCACACACGGACTTCGCCGTCGCCGCGCGGCACCGGCCTGCCTTCCGGCAGGATGCGCACCTGACCGTCCCAGGTTTGCTCCATGAAGCCCGGCTGGCCGAGCAGCCACGCCGGCCCGCCTGTCGTCAGCTCGTGATTCTCCAGAACAATGTGATGGGCAAACTTGTTGGAACGCTGCGTGTAGTCGAGTCCCGCCGCGCAAATGCGCGACAGCACATGGTAGTTTTTGCCTCCCGCACTCAAGCGCACATGGCCGAACATTACGGGATTCAAATTCGCGTTGGGATCATGAGGTGGGTAGAGGGCGCGGTAGCCGCTCAGCGCCTCGACCTTCTGCATCAAGGACGGCGGAAAGCCCGCCGTGGCCGCGACCGTGCAGAAACCTTGCGAGCCCGGGACAAGGCCTTTCGGAGCGGATGTGTAAAACAGCTCGTGCGCCATTGCCGTCTCTCAAAGGCTAGCGGGTTTTTTCTCAGGTTGAGCTGGTACACTCTTCGCTGCAGTGCCCGCAGCCGTCGCTCCTGCCTGCTTGGGTCGCAAGCCCGGGATCAGACCGCGCATCCAGCGGCACAGCGCATACAGCAGCGGCACCGTCACCCATACTGGTTTGATATTTCCCGGCTCGATTGCCAGGGCATTGCTCTGCGTCTGCACCGCGGGCAGCTTGCCGAGCGCACTGACGGGAACGTAGATGACATCCTGAGCGAACGTTTCCGCCGCGGTCACGATCTCGGGGCAAACCGTGCTTAGCAACGTCCGCACCGCCCGCGAACGGCTCTCGATCCGTTCCAGGTCCAGGCCGCGCACCTGGTCGTGGCCAACGCGCGGCTCCTGCATGCTGCTGTCCTTGAGCAGCTTGTTCCACACGTCGAATTTCGTGACGACCACGATGAGCGGCTGCTTGATCTTGGTGCCTTCGGGCAAGCCGGTGTAGCGGCGCACGCGGGCGGCTGCCTCCAGCAGCGCGGATTCCTGCCGGCTGGCGCGGTTACCGAGAACGGTCGGCGGCAGCCCTTCCCGCTCCTGACAGAGTTTGCGAAAGCGCTGGTCCTGCGTGGGGTCGAACAGGAACAACAGCAGTCGCGACTGGGCCAGATGCTGTGTGACCGGGCTGCTCGTGGAGTCCTGCCCAGCCTGAAAATGTTCGCCGGCATTGTCGTACAGGCACAGCAAGCGGGCCAGGCCCTCGCCGGCCGCATGACGCGGATGCGAATCCTGTGTGCGGAGCGCGAACAGGAACGGGCGCGGATAACTCACGACCTGGTTGCCGAACATGACCGAATCGTACAAATCGCCCTGCAATTCCGTCTTGCGGATCAAATCGGCCAGCGGCACCTGATCGTCGGAGCGCGGGTTGAGGAAGAGCAGCTCCTCGTACTCGTTCAGGCTGCGATTGGAAACGGTATCGGCGTCCATGAAGGAGAGCGCGAAATACTTGGGCAGGATGCGCCGCAGCTCCCAGGTCATGGCGGTCAGGAAGTACGATTTGCCGCATGCCGGGTTGCCGAGGATGGAGATGAACAGCGGCTCGATTTCGATCAGCGCCCGCGGAATGGGCAGATGGCACTTGGGACAGGCCAGGCGCTGGCAGACAAACCCCTTGGCGTCGAGCGCGTTGCCGTCCAGGTCAAAGCGCGTCGGCAGGAAGCGTTGCTGTTCCTCGCGGCCCAGCCGGGGGTCGCCCAGCAGGTCGGCATGGGAAGAAATCCATAGCACGTCGGCCGGCGCAAACTTCGTCCAGCAATGCGGGCAGGTAGTGCGTCGCAGCAATGTCTGGGCAACGGCCGGCATGCGCGTCCTCAGCGGGGGTTAATGCACCCTGGCGCAGTTACAAGCTGGGAGAACCGACGCGCGGGTGATTACGAGTCCGAGCGCGAAACCGTATTATAGGAGAGGCTTCGGAAGGCCGCTACAAGATTCCGGCCTAAACAGCCTTGAGGCCTTGAGCCTTGCGGCGGCAACGTCACCGCGTCACCGCAGCAGTTTCTCGCGACTGCCTATTTGCCGGCTTTGCCCCCGCGCCCGTTCGTGCGCCGTTTGCTCGACGATCTGGATTTCAAACGAGCAACTTCAGCTTCGAAATGGTCGGCGCGGTGTTTTTCGGCTTCGGCGTGCGTGGGAACCAGGCGGCCTTGCGCATCATAAAAGCGTGGGAAGGTGCCGTGCGCATGCAGGAACGAACCGGTCCACATGCCGATCCACAGCCCGAGCTTTTCGCACGCCAAGCGGCCGTTCTCATCGGGATGAATCGCCTGGTAACGCCCATGCTTCCCCAGGCGCCAGCCCTTCAATTGCAGCGTGTCCGGATCACAGCAAAAATATTCGTGCGTTCGAAAAGTTTGCTCGTACAGGTCCTTCTTCACCGTCAGGTCAATCTTGGCCGTCGAATCAGACAACAATTCCAGGATCACGTCCGGATAACGCCCGTCTTCCTCCCAAACCGCCCACCAGCGCCGTGGACGAGTGCCATCGACATGATCGACAAAGAAAAAGTCCGGCCCGCGCGGGTCCCGTTTGCGTGCCTGCGTGAGGCTGTAATAAAGAAACATATTGCCGCCCACGAAGTAATCCGTGCGCGGCTGCAGGTAATAGGTTACGCAGTCGAGCAAGATTATGATGGATGCCAGATGCCAGGGACTTTCCAAGGGCTCGCCATCGTCGTCGATGAGTTTAATTTCGGCAGTAACTCGGTCGGCCGCGCTTGCCATGTGCCTTCCCTCCGCGCCTCGTCTGGGCTGCGCTCGCTGCGGGTGAGTCTATCATGCCGGCGGACGCCGTGAAAGTGTCTCGCCCAGTAGCACCGACAAAATGCCGCTATTCAGTTACTTTGCTTTGCTTCATTGCAGGGGTACTCGGCACTTACTGCTCAAAAATAAGCATCAGATAAGCGAGAAACAACAACAAATGCACCGCCCCCAGCAGCACATTCGTCCGGGCGCTGGCAAACGTCAAGATGCTCACCGCCAGCGTTAGCAAGAGCATCGTCATGTCCACAGGACCAAGCCCGAGGACGATGGTTTGGTGCGTCACGAAGCCGATAATCAACACGGCCGGAATCGTCAGGCTGATGCTGGCTAACACCGAGCCCAACAGCAAGTTCACAGAACGCTGCAGCTGATTGGCCAAAGCCGCGCGGGCCGCACTCAGCGATTCCGGCGAGAGGACAAGCACCGAAACCAGAAACCCGCCCAGTGCGGCGGGCGCATGCAAGACATGAATGCCGTAGTTGATGGGAACCGCGATCTGCTTGGAGAGCAGAACCATGGGCAGCAGGTACGCCAGCAATAGTGGTGTATGATACGCCAGCGAACGCACTTCATGGTCCACATGATGGTCGGCACTTTCGCCTTCTGCTGAGGCAGCAGCGGACGGCACGATGAAGTACTCCCGGTGCCGCACGTTTTGAATGGCGAGAAACACGCCATACAGGCCGATCGACATGATGGTGAGAAAGATGGCTTGCAAGGGAGAGAAGGTCGGGCCGGGACTGGAAACCGTGAAGGTCGGCAGAACCAGGCCGAGCACAGCCAGGGGCACGATCACGGCCAGGAAGGCGTTGGCGCCTTGCAGGTTATAGGTTTGCTCGTGGTGGCGCAGGCCGCCCAGCAGCAGCGACATGCCGACCATGCCGTTCAGAACGATCATGACCACGGCCAGCATGGCGTCCCGCGCCAGCGTCGCATTGCCGTGCCCGGCGTACATGAGCGCGGCAATCATCATCACTTCAATGCCGGTGACCGACAATGTCAGCACCAATGTTCCCAGGGGCTCGCCCAGCTTGGCCGCGAGTCCTTCCGCATGATGCACCACCGCCATGGCCGACAAAAGAATAACGGCGAAGAGCCAGAGGAAGAGGAAAGCGAACCAAACGGGGTTGGAGAGGTCGGCAAACCAGCGTGCACCAAAAACAAAGAACACCGCCGTGGTCGCGAGGTTCACCAGCAGCGGCCATTCGCCTCGCAGAGGAGCGAGCGCTTCCCATCGCGGCCAGGCACGCCGCTGTGGAGGAGCGGCTTGCTGTCCTTGCTGTTTGTCATTCAAGGGTGTGAATGCCGTGAGGAGAACCCGTTACAGGACAACGTCCTCATTCTTGTGCTGTCCGCGCAGTTCCTTCAGATAGCAATGCTCATCCGGTTCCAGCAGTCCCTGGGCCTTCTTCACTTTCATGAACAGACCGGCCGGCGTGGTCGATTCTTGCCAGTCGGTAAGCTCCAACTTATCGTTGCCGGCACGCTGGCAGTACAGGGCGTGGTCGAATTTGGCCCTGGCATGGATCTTGCCGTCGTGAATGTGCACGGTGGGGAAAAAGAGCTGCTCCGCATTGGCGCGCGGGAATTCGAAGGCCATGGGGTGCACCTTGCTCGCGCCCTTCTTCAGCTTGAAGACCGTGAAACCGTAATCCTTATATTGAGGAAGCTTCTCCCAGACGCTCGTCGGCAGACGGAAGCGCTCATCCAGCCGGGCAAAATCCTTGATTGCCGGCACGAAGCTCGCCTCAAAACTGCCGACTTCAACGACCGCCAGCTTGAGCGAGAGCGTGTCGGACTTGGAGCCCGCATCCCGGCTGCTGGACCCAGGTACGGGGAAACCGGCTCGTAGTTCCGCAAAGAAGGCCGGGTACTCCTCAAGATTAATAAAGCGGACGGCGTTCTCCTTCGAGTCCTTGGGAACGGGAATGGGCAAGATCATCGCCAGATCCTCGCTGGCGTTGAGCTGCATGCTGTACACGAGGAACTGGCGCCCCTCCTTCGATCCGCGCGCGAAAATATTCGTATCCGCCACCAGCTTGACCGGCCGCGAGAAGCAACACATGGTGTACTCCTTTATCGAAATAGCAAGTGAAAGTCGATTATGGCCGTGCGCGATGCCGCAGCATTTTAACCCGTAGCGCCAGCGAGGGGTCCCTCTCTGGCGCTTCGGGTTAAAATGCAGACAACCCTGCATCATGGCGGGCGTTGACACCGTCGTCAAGCCATAAGAATTCGCACACAGAGGTTGACGCGCACGCCCAAAAGCGAGAAACTAGTCAAGACCAGCCCTAACCCTCCCACCTTCCTTCTTACAGGACCAAATCTACCGTGAAAAACGCTAACCCAGACGGAATGTCGCGTCGCGAGTTAATGAAGACCACCGGCAAAGTCGCGGTGGCCTCGGCATTGGCAGGACTCGCTCTACCCCACGTTCACGCCGGCGAGAGCAACACCATCAACATTGCCCTGGTCGGCTGCGGCGGCCGCGGCACCGGCGCCGCCGGCGACGCCCTGAGCACCACGCTCGGTCCGACCAAGCTCGTCGCCGTGGCCGACGTCTTTCCGAACAAGCCGGGCGACACGCTGAAAAACTTGCACAAGGAATTCGCCAAGCAAATCGACGTGCCCAAGGATCGCCAGTTTGTCG
>DASZFN010000756.1:0-7157 GCA_035939715.1 Gemmataceae bacterium
TGAAGCCGAACAGCAAACGAATCTGCGTCTCGCGCTTTGGCGGCTCGACAGCCTGGTGGCGCCGGTCCTGGCAAAGGAAGACAGCCGGCCGTACAACCATTACAGCGCCGTGTTTACACCCCCAGTAGCCATCCAACCCGATGGCAGCCCATCGCCAGCCGGCGCCTTGATTGAGCCGTCGCCGCTGCTCAACAGCGAATTGCCGGACTGGATGCTGCTGCATTTCCAGGTAGACCGTGAATCCGGCTGGCGTTCTCCGCAGGTATTAGCGGAAGACCTGGCGCAGCGTCTGCGGCGGCTCAGCGCGCATGTGTCTCTTGGCAATGTGACCGCGGAACGGGCGGCCGTACTGGCTGACCTGTCGAGAAATGTCCGCGCCGATGTGGTGCTGGCCCTGGCTGCCGAGCGCCGCACGCGGCCGGCTCTTGAAGACATCACCGTGCTCGCCGGCAACAATGCCGGCAATAGCCTTCCTTCCCAGCAGCCGATCGGGAACAGCAGCAATCCTATGCCGCAGGGGCGAGACGGTCAGATGGCGCAAATGCAATCGCAGTCGCTGGACAAGGAATACGGCGTGCGTCTCAATCGCGCCTATGATCCGAAGCGGTCGCAAACCAAGTCGTCGAACGACAGCTCGGAAGTGGTGCGCGACAATCTCTGCCGCAACGGCGCCGACTGGTTTGAGCCCGGCAAGGGCAAACGGCACGGCGAGCAGGTCGCCGTGACCCTGGGACCGATGGTGGCCTTCTGGATGCCCGGGGACAATCAGACGGCGCGGCTGTTCTTCGCCCGGCACGTGCAAATCGGCCAGCGCGAGATCTGCCAGGGTGTTCTCCTCGATTGGCCGCGGCTGCAGACGGTCCTGGCCGAGGAAGCCACCAAGGAGGACCTTTTTCCCGAAGCCCAGGTTTTGCCCGTGCACGAGGAAGTGCCAACGCATTCCGAACGAGCCATGACGTTTCTGCCTTTACAGTTGGATCCCGGCCCGAGCGCAGTCGCCATGACGTCGTTGGGCCTGACACCCTTGCGCGTCGGCTTGATTTTCGCCTGGGCGGCGGCGCTGGTGGCGCTGTTAGCGGTGGGTCTGGGAGGTTGGTCGCTATTTAACCTCTCGGAAAGCCGCATTCGTTTTGTCTCCGCAGTGACCCATGAGTTGCGCACGCCGCTCACGACCTTGCGGCTCTATCTGGACATGCTCGCGGGCGGCATGGTCAAAGAGGCCAGGCAGAAGGAAGAATACCTGCAGACGCTCAATACCGAGGCGGACCGTCTCAACCGCCTGGTCGGCAATGTCCTCGACTTCTCGCGCCTGGAGAAGCAACGGCCGCGTCTGGCCAGGACCGAGGTGGCGCTGGGCACTTTGTTGGAACAGGTTCACGCCACGTGGCTCGGACGTTGTCAAAGTGCGGACAAGGAGCTGGTCGTTGACAACGGCGTCGGCGAGGTGAAGCTGACAACCGACGTGCACATGGTGCAGCAAATCCTCGGCAACCTGATCGATAACGCCTGCAAGTACAGCCGGGGCGCGGCGGACCGCCGAATCTGGCTGCGTGCCGGCGTGGAAAATAAACGCGTCCGCTTTGAAGTCGAGGACCGTGGCCCCGGCGTGCCGCCGCGCGAGCGGCACTCCATCTTTCGAGCCTTTCGCCGCGGCCGCACGGCCGACACCACCGGAGGGGTTGGGCTCGGACTGGCCCTGGCTCAGCGCTGGGCGAAGTTGCTGAGCGGCCGGGTTTCGCTTCATCCATCGCGGAACGGTCAGGGCGCCTGCTTCCAGTTGGAGCTGCCAGCTTGATCGCCGGAGAGCCTGGCGCATCTTATTCGCTTCTCACGACTGTCTCATTTCTTGAACGCTAGCATGACCTCAGCTGATTAGTCGGCTCGGGACAATGTCGGTGCTCGCCTTGGAGCGTACCTTACGCAAGGGTCAGACTGCCTGTGGTTTGCCATTCTTTCGTCAAAGATCCGAAAACTGCCCTAGGGTTACTCGTCTATCTAAGCTCGATCGCAATTCCCTTCGGTTGGTTAGTCTGGGACGACAAACAGCTTCCTCAAGTTGCGGTGCTTCACGGGCATCAGTTTTGGGTCCAATCCGTAGCATTTGCCCCGGATGGAAAAACCTTGGCCAGCGCCGGTGGAATCCATGGCAAGGGGGGTGAAGCCATTCTGTGGGATGTTTCGACCCAGACCGAACGCATGCGGCTGCACGAACTCCCTGACCTGGTCGCCAGCGTCAGGTTTGCTCCGGACGGCGCCACGCTGGCGACCGCAGGTTATGACAAAACCGTAAAGTTGTGGGACACGGCTACAGGCAAAGTCCGGACGACTTTTCGTGGCGAGAATCCAGTGATTGCCGTGGCTTTCTCCGCGGATGGTGAGCTCGCGGCCTCGGCCAGTTTCCAGGAACAGGTTGTCCATTTGTGGAATGCTAACAGCGGCACCGAACAATGCACACTTCCGGGATTGCCGCCCGTTACATTCTCGCCGACGAAGCACATGGTCGCGACGTGCACCGATCAGTACCAGGCGATCCTCTGGGACCTGTCCACCAGGACCGAGCGTTGTCGCTTTGGGGGGCACGCCCACCTGATTACTGCAATGGCATTCTCAGGCGATGGTCGGCTGCTGGCTACAGCGAGTTTCGACGGCACCGTGCGTCTGTGGGACGTCGAGCGCGGCCAGTTACGGTTCGTTCTCGAGGGACACGAGAGTTCGGTTCTCTCCGTAGCCTTTTCGCCCGATTGCGACACGCTGGCGTCCGGTGATCAGGAAAGACAAATAAAGCTGTGGCATGTAACCAGCGGCCGCGAGTGCTGCACGCTCCTGGGACATCAGGGACCAGTCAACGGACTCGCCTTCTCGCCAGACGGCAAGACACTTGCCAGTGGCAGCCATGACAAGACGGTTCGGCTATGGAAGGTGGAGAATTTCAAGTAGGTATTCGCCGGCACGGCGGGAGTGCCCCAGTGGAGGCGAACCGACTGCAGAAAGTGATTGAAAGACTCTAAACCCGCTTCTTTCGCTACGATGGCGGCCTCTGCTTGCAGCGGCTCGCTAGGCCCGGCGGCGCTTGACCTTGGCTTGCTTGGGCGGGTAAGCCGGTATCCCCTGCAACATACCGCGCGCACTGATGTCTTCGTCGATGTCCGGCCAATGGACTCCCTCGCCGGTGCCCATTATCTCAAAGTGGCTGCGCTGCGCCGGCGTCGCGTTCGCTAACCGCCACGACCACGCGAGCGGAACGCTAACCGTCCGCCCGTCGGCAAATTGAGCCACGATGGCGTCCTTGGTAACTTCGAGCGTCACGATGCGGGGTTCACTACTGGCCGCAATGTTCATCCCAGGCCTCCCGAATACGGTCCAAATTGTCGAGGATGATCTTCCGGATGCGGTTCAATTCCTTTGCCGAGAAGCCATTATTGTACGCCAAAACCACCGGTTCGAGCCAGAATTTGCAGATGGCCCGATCCCGGCGCACATGGACATGCCTCGGTTCGTTGCAGTCGAAACTATAAAAGAAAAAGCGATGCGGGCCAGGAATGCCAGGGACCGTCGGCAAGGCGGATACCTCCAACTGCTGCTCGGTGAAAGCTGATCGTTGAGCGCTGTCTCATTCACCGAAGGTAGGTTGAGTGCTCCCGCTAGTTTAGAAAAAGAATGGCCACAGTGACTATCCGTCAGTAACATTTCTGAACTTGCCCGTTGTATTCCTCCACCCCCTTTCGGAACCACCCGGACTCGCGACCTGGACGGGGCCGAAAGTTGGATCGCTGATAAACCCCTGTTTCCATTAGTCATGCCATCGCCTGCCGAAGGAGGCCCCCGTGCTTGCTTTTGTTCCTCTCATGCTTGTTCTGACTGCAACGCAATCCTCATGGCACGTCGACTACGGAAAGGCTTGTGTGCAAGCTATCAAGGAACGGAAAGATCTGGTCATCCATTTTCGGGACGAAGCCGGTCGTCTGGATGGGGCCTTGGACGATCCGGAAATGAAGAAGATCCTCGGACGATTCGTTTGTCTCCGTGTGCCCGAGTCGTACAAGCTGAAGGACAAGCGACTTCTGGATTACCCTGCTTTGGACGAAATGATGGGCAAACCGGGGCTGGTCATTGTCAGTTACCACGACAAGGATCTGCCGTATTACCAGGCTGCGATTTCCGTTCATCCGCTGGCGTCGAGCCATTATGCCTGGGTCCCCGATTACGGAGTCGACCAGGTCAAGGTGATCCTGGACTTGCCGGCGACCGCGACGCTGAGCCAGCGGAGCATGATCTATGCAATCCGGGTCCATCCCGAGCGGCCGTGCAGCGTGCATAGCACTTGCCATCCGGCATTCCTGGACCACGCCCGCAGCCACAGTCACCGGCAGGCGGAGACGCGCCGGCAGCACCACGCGGACATCATCAGCGCGGCGAGCCGTCTGCAAAGCCAGGTCGGTGAGGCCCTGAGCGGGACATCTGAAGTCGTTGCCGAATCATGGGGGCGAGTCGTAGGCGGGGAAAATGTGCTGGAAGCAGCTTTTTCCTGCGTCGATGCCTGGCGGCACTCCCCGGGTCACTGGAGCGCCGTATCCCGCGCGCATCGTTATTTTGGCTACGACATCGCTCGCAGCGACAACGATACCTGGTTCGCGACGGGCATTTTCGCCGATTGATCAGGGGGACTTCGAAGCTGAATCTTTCTCTTGAGCGGCTGCTGGCACGACGATGTCGGCGATGCCTAGCTGGCGGGCCGATTCGTTGAGCTTCTTCAGCTCTCCGGAGAGCAATTCCGTCAATCGGCCGTCCAGTTCGTGCAAGCGCTTGCTTTCCTGCGCATAGAGAGTGCGCACGCCCTGGGTGGGCGCATTGTCGCTTTCCATGACCGTACCGAGCAGGTAGCTGAGCTGGGAATAGAGCTGAGCGCCGCCGCGCTGCGCGAGCAGGTCGTACACGATCTTGGCCTTCGGGTTATGTAGCTTGCCTTCCAGCGCATCGAGCTTTTCGATCAGGTCCCGGCCTTGCTTGCTCAGCTCCTTCGCCCGTGGATTATCCTTCCAGAGCGCGAGCTTGCTATTGAGTTGCTCCTTGACGGAGCGGACTTCCTTGACCATTTCGGACAGCCGGCTGATGTCATCGCGGATCTTGAGCGCCAGGTGGAGTTGCTCATCGAGGTCGGCTTGCGAGACATGCAGCCGCGGGTCGGCGCGCACCAGCAGCGGCTGACTTTGCGTCTTGCCTGCGACCGTCAGCTTGATCGTGTAGACGCCCGGGTTCACCAGCGGTCCGTTCATGGGCGCGGGCGGCCAACCCATGGCGCCGGGGATGCGCTTGGGCCCAGCATAGGTAAGATCCCACACCAGGCGATTCACGCCCGCTTCCGGAGCTGGGATGGCCTGTCCGCCGCCGCGCCGCCGGAATCCCTGCTCCTCTTCGCCACCTGAACCAGCCTCCTCCTTTTTGCTGCTCAATGTCGCGACCTTGGCGCCGTGGGCGTCCAGGATGTCCATCGTCACATCGCCCTTGGGTTTCTTGTTCAGGTAGTAGTCAATGATCGCTCCGTTGGGCGGGTTTTCGCCGGCAGCATCGCGGCCGCCCTGAGAATAACGCCAGCGAACGGCGTCTAAGACCGGCAGCAGGAAGACATCCTGTGCGGCAAGTTGCGGAGATAGGGTACGCAGCGGCGTCAGGTCGTCCAGGATCCAGAGAGAGCGGCCGTGAGTGGCAATCACCAGATCGTTGTCCTTGACCACCAGGTCATGAACAGGCGACGTCGGCAAATTGAGCTTGAGCGGCTTCCAGGTGGCCCCATCGTCGGTCGAGAACTGCACGCCTTCATCGGTTCCCAGGTACAACTGGCCGCGCCGTTTCGGATCTTCGCGCACGGCGTGCAGATAGACGCCCTGCGGCAGCGTGGCCGACAGACTTTTCCAGGTCTTGCCGTAGTCATCCGTCTTGAACAGGTAAGGACGCATATCGTCCAGGCGGTGCGCGTCGACGACGACATAGGCGGCGCCCGCCTCGAAAGGAGAGGGCTCGATGCAGTTAATTGTCCCCCACTCGGGCAAACCGTGGATGTTGGCGGTTACGTTGTCCCAGTGTTTGCCGTCGTCGCGGGTCAGATGAACCAAACCATCGTCCGTGCCGGCCCACAGCAGGCCCTGTTGCCGGGGCGATTCGGCGACGGCGAAAATCGTGCAGTAGATCTCGGCGCCCGTGTTGTCGCCGGTGATGGGGCCGCCGGTCCATTGTTGTTTGCTCTTGTCGTTGCGTGTCAGATCGGGACTGACCGCGTGCCAGCTTCGGCCGCCGTCGCGTGTCTCAAAGAGCACATTGCTGGCATGGTAGACGACCTTGCCGTTGTGCGGTGAAACCAGAATGGGGGCGGTCCACTGGAAGCGATATTCCAGCTCGGCGCCCCCCTTGCCGACGGCGGGAACCGGATAGACCGTAATGTTCTGCCGCTGGCGGGTGCGCTCGTCGAAGCGCGTGATATAGCCGCCGTAGCTGCCGGCGTAAATGATGAACGGATCGCTAGGATCGGGCGCGGTGAAGCCCGATTCGCCGCCGCCGACATCGATCCAGTCCGCGCGGCTGATGCCGCCAAGAGACAGGCTATTGCTGGGGCCGGAAGCGGTGCCCAGGTCCTGCATGGCGCCGGAAACGTGGTAAGGCGTGCGCGTGTCGGCGGCGACATGATAGAACTGCGAAATCGGCAAGGACGGCGACGACCAGCTCTCGCCGCCGTCGATGGAGATGTCCACGCCGCCGTCGTCGCCGTTGATGAGCCGCTTGGAATCGCGTGGATCGATCCACAGATCATGATGATCGCCGTGGCGCGGCCCGCGCACGGGCCGGAAGGTCTTGCCGCCGTCGATGCTGCGCATCAGGGAGACCTGCGGACACCAGACGGTGTTGGCGTTGGCGGGATCGATGGTCAGGGTCGAGTAGTACCAGGCGCGTTGCCGCAAGCTCGGGTCGGCACTGGCCAGCGCCCACGAGTCGCCGCCGTCGTCGGAGCGGTACAGGCCTCCCTTGTCGGCTTCGATAAGGGCATAGACGCGCCGGCTATCGGAGGGAGCGACTGCAACGCCGATCTTTCCCCACGGCCCCTTCGGCAAGCCCTTGCCGGGCGCGGGCTCGGCCGGCTCCTCGGCAGTGCCGGGGCCGAGCAGCTT
>DASZFN010000757.1:0-7880 GCA_035939715.1 Gemmataceae bacterium
TCTACGTGCGCCTGGAGCGGCGGCATTTCTGGGTGTGGGTGTACGTCGCGCATGTCATGCTGTTTTACTTCGCCGGCCTGGCCATCGGCTGGCTGACGACGGGCGCCTGGCTGGGCGGCGTCCAGTTCGGCCTAAGCTTGCTTCTCTATGGCGTCGTCTTCCGGACGATCTACACCTGGCACGTGACCTGGGGCGTCAACTCGGCAGCCCACATGTGGGGCTATCGCAACTACAACACCGATGAGAACAGCCGCAACAACTGGTTCTTCGCACTCGCCACCAACGGCGACGGCTGGCACAACAACCACCACGCGCAACCACGCTGTGCCGCCCACGGCTTCCACCGCTGGTGGGAACTCGATGTGACCTATCTCTCGCTCCGCTTCCTGTCGCTGTTCGGCCTGGTCTGGGATTTGGTACCGCGAAAAAGGATCGGTGAAGGCGTACGCGCTTAACATTCAGGGCGCAGGGCTGCTCTGCTCGATCCGGCACAGATGGGTTTTAGTGCGCACGATGAGCGCTTTCCCCGCGATCGCCGGCGAGGCCATGCAGCCCTCGTCAAGCTGGTTGCGTGCCAGAACTTTCCCCTGGCGATCGGCCTGGATCACGTGAGCCTTGCCATTCACGTCGAAGAAATAGATTCTTCCCTCCGCGAAGACAGGTGAAGCGTTATGCTCGCCTCCTATGCGCTTCTGCCAGGCGACGGCACCCGTTTGCGCTTCGAGGCAAGTCATCACCCCCTGCTCGCTGGCCATGAAAATCAAGTCGTTCACGAGCATCAGGGACGAACGCGCCGGCACGCCGCGCGTCAGTTTCCAGGCGACGTGGCTTTTGGTCACGTCGCCGTGGCCGTCCGGCCGGACGGCGAGCAAACGAATGGGACCAGTCTCGCCCGCGCTTACGAACACCAGCCCATGGCCGAACACGGGTCGCATGGCCGTGTTCATGCCCCCGTGATAGACCTTCCAGAATTCCTCGCCCGACAGCGGGTCATAGGCGATTGTGGCAATCGCGCTCGGGCTGACGAGCTGAACGCCGGTCTCGGTCTTCACCACCGCCGGCGTCGCGAAAGCTTTCTTCAGGTCGCCGTTGGTCGTGCCGTAGTCGATGTTCCGGGCGCGCTTCCAACGGGTTTTACCTGTGCTCTTTTCCAGAGCGATAACGTACTGTTGATCGTAGCCGTCGAAATCTATGAAAAGCATCTCGCCGTAAAGGATTGGCGAGGATCCCGGCGCGCGCCAGTGGTCGCAGGGCAGGTCGCGGCGCGACCAGAGCGTCTGGCCGGTGGACGTGTCCAGGCAAGCGGTGCCATAGCTGCCGAAGTGCGCGTAGACGCGGCCTGCCTCCACCACCGGCGTGGGTGAGGCATAGCTGTTCGTGGGCGGACAGAAACCCGGTTTCGCGACGTCGAAGAGCTTGATGTCGTACAGGATTTTCCCCGTGTCGCGATCCACGCAGACGACGAAAAGCTCTTTGCCGTCCTCGGTGGCGGTCGTCATCCAGATCTGGCTTCCCCAGACCACCGGCGAGGACCAGCCCTTGTCATGGATGGCGGTCTTCCATTTGATGTTCTTGGTTTCACTCCAGTGCAGCGGCAGGCCGACGGCGTCGGAGTGGCCGTCGGCGGATGGTCCACGAAACTCGGGCCAGTTGTCCCCGCCACGGACAAATGTGGCGGCAAACGCGACCGTCGCCAGGACGGCCAGCAGTGCGACAAGAGGCCTGGCCGGGCGGAAAAATAACTTCAAGTGGTTGCGAGGAATCAAAGCGAGCAGCCCCCAAGAAAGTGATAATTAAATTGTTGCGTCAGGTTCGGCAATCAGCCGAACGGAGTCCTTACCTGAGGCCGGCGGGTATCGCATTCAATGTACACGGGCCTGGCTTTGGAGCAAGGCGTGCCCATGTCGCGGCTCCTTCTTCCCTGCCTTTGCTAAAACCCCGCGGCGAGGAACTTGCATCCAAAAGCCCTTGACCGGTTTCGCGTTGTTCCCTACAGTTCCGCCCTCCCATAACTCTTTGCCGGATTATCCTTGCGAGACCCTATGCGCGGCTGGTTTCTCATTGCCTTGCTGCTGCTCGCCTCCGGGTGCACGCGCGCGTTTTATCGCCGCCAGGCCGATCGCGAAAGCTATCAGGCGATCGACGAGCGCGATCATGACCCGCGCTGGTTCCTGCCTTCGGTCAATATTGCCCCGCCTGCCGAATCGCGCCTTTTCGACCCTTACAATCCGGACCGCCCGCCCATGCCTCCGGACGATCCGGCGGCAGCCAGATACATGCAGTTCGCCAACGGCATGCACGGCTACCGGCGCTGGCACAAAAACGGGGATGCGCCGACTATCGAAAACCCCGATTGGCGTGCCTATCTGGCCCTGGATAACGACGGCACGCTGGTGCTTACCCCGGAACGCTCGGTGGAACTCGGCCTGTTGAACAGCCCGCCCTATTACAACCAGCTCGATAACCTTTACCTGGCCGCCCTGGCTCTCACGTTGAATCGCTTCGAATTCGCGCTGCACTGGTTTGGCACGAATGACACGTTCTTCACCCACTTCGGCCGCGGTGAGGATGAAAGCAATACTTTGAGCACCAACTCCGTGCTCGGTTTCACCAAGGCCTTCGCGGCCGGCGGCCAGCTCCTGGTGGATTTTGCCAACAGTTTCGTGTTCCAGTTTGCCGGTCCCGACACCACGGTGGCCACTTCGAGCATCGCCATAAACCTGGTGCAGCCGATCCTGCGCGGCTTCGGCCGCAACGTACGCATGGAAGGGCTGACCGAGGCCGAGCGTAACCTGCTCTACACGGTGCGCGGCTTCGCGCGGTTCCGCAAACAGTTCAGCTTCAACATCGCCACCAACAGCTACCTCAGCCTGCTGCTGCAAGAGCAAAGCATTCGCAACCAGCGCGCCAACATCACCAGCCTGGAGCAGAATTTTCGTCTCCACGAGGCGCTGTACAAGGCGGGCAGCGTCTCCAGCGTCAAGGTAGACCAGGTCTACCTGAGTTTGAAGCAGGGGCAGCTCGGCCTGGTGCAATCGGAATCGAGCCTGGAAAATTCCCGCGACAACTTCAAGAGCCTCCTCGGCCTGCCGAGCGATATCCCCATCAGGCTGGATAATTCCCTGCTGGCGCCTTTTGAGCTGAACGACCCGGAACTTACCAAGCTGCAAGCGGAGCTGGATCTCTTTCTGGCAGAGTATCGCGAACTGGACCAGGCCCCGCCGCTCGCCAAATTGCACATGGGTTTCAAACAACTGCGCGCTTATCATGCGCGGACGCTCAAGTTGCTCGCGTCGGTTGAGCGGGGCTTGGAACGCTGGCACAAGCAACTGAATGAGCCCCGGGAAGACAAGGAACAGCAGGCCCTGGAGCGCGCGGCCTACGACGCTCGCGTCCGGGATCTCAAGGATCTGCGTGTGGACATGGATAAGCTCGCCTCGGGAATCGAGAAGTCGGCGGCCGGCCTGGCCGAGGACCAACGCCGCGCCGGCTGGGAAGCGCTGCAGCGGCGTGCCAACGAAGAAATCGCCGCCGCTGCACAACTATTTGTCGTTGAAACGCAAATTCGCGTGTTCCTGATCCAGCTCAAGCCTGTGCAGCAGACGCAGAGGACTGCCATCGACTACGCCCTGGACAATCGACTCGATCTCATGAATCGCCGCGCTCAGGTCGTGGACGCCTGGCGGCAAATCGACGTCACCGCCAGCGCGCTCAAGGCCGGCCTGGACATCACGGCGAACGCCAACATTGCCACGCCGCCCCTGGGCAGCAATCCCTTTGATTTCCGCGCCTCTGCCAGCAGTTACAGCGTGGGCTTCCATTTTGACGGACCGCTCAATCGTGAGCTGGAGCGCAACGTTTACCGAACGAGCCAGATTAACTATGAGCAAGCCCGGCGGGCGTATATCACCCTGGAAGACCAGATTATCCAGACGATCCGGCAAGATTTGCGGACCTTGCAGACGGAGACCCTAAGCTTCGAAATCTCGCGCCAAGCGTTGATCGCGGCGGCCCGGCAGGTGGAATCGGCGCGCGAAGACTTGCTGAATTCAACCGATCCAACCAGCACGCAAAACATCCTCAACGCTCTGAACGCCCTGCTGTCCGCCAAGAACAGCCTCATTCAAAGTTGGGTGAGCTACGAGACGACGCGCATCCAGCTTCTTCTCGACATGGATGCGCTGCAGGTTGACGAGCGCGGCCTCTACATCGATGAGCCGCGTGAGGAAGCCGGCCCATCCGCAGGCTCGCCGTCCCCCGCTACGGGAAGCTGATTGAACTCTCACGCCTGAGGTGATAAACTGCCCTGACGTCAGGAAGGCGATACGCTTGTGGCGGCGTCCGCGGGGTAATTCAACCTGCACGGTACGTTGCTTCCTTGTCAGGGAGATAGACTTCATGTCCATGCCCGCGTGCCCCGAGGTTGCAGTGGTCGGCGCGGGGCCGGCCGGGTGTGTCACGGCCCTGGCCTTTGCCAGACGCGGCGCCCGCGTTTTGCTCATTGAGGCCCAATCGACCAGCAGCCGTAGGTTGGCCGGCGAATGGCTCCACCCGCCCGGGACCGAAGTGCTGCGGCGCCTGGGCGTCGGATCCATCCCCAGAGCCGCAGATCACCCTGCCGGACTGGGCTTCGTGGTCTTTCCGGGGTTGGACATCGAGCCCATCGTCCTGCCCTACCCGGGCAAAACGCTTGGTCTGAGCTGTGAGCACCGGGCGTTCGTCGAGGCGTTGCGCGGCGCCGCGACGGCGCATGGCAACATCGTTTTCCTGCCGTGTACGCGCGTTACGGAGATCGCCAAACAACGCCTCGAGATCGTAAACGGAACGAACGCCTCTTCCCTGCAGGCTGGTTTAATTGTCGGCGCCGACGGACGTTCGTCCCTGGTGCGTCGCTGCCTCGGTTTGCCGGATGAACGCCGGCTGGTTTCATACATGGCCGGAGTGCTGCTGGAAGGCGTGGAGCTTCCTTTTGAGGGCTTCGGTCACGTGTTTCTGGGAGGGCCCGGTCCCGTGTTTGTCTGCCGCATCAGCCCGCAGCACGTGCGCGTCTGCCTGGACATCCCCGTGTGCTACGGCCAATTTACCAAGGACGCGGCGCGCCTCCACGACGCCTACAGTCCGGCGCTGCCGGCGTCCTTGCGCGCGGCTTTTCACAAGGCGCTTCAGAACGACGAGGTCGTGTGCACGGCCAACCAGCTACGGCCGCGCATCCATTACGGCCGGCCCGGGCTAGCACTCGTGGGCGACGCCGTTGGACATTTCCATCCTTTGACTGCGGTGGGCATGACACTGGCTTTCCTGGACGGCTATGGTCTCGCGACGAGCAAGAGCTTCGCGGACTATCGCCGCGAGCGCAGCGAACAGAGCTGCGTGGCCGAGATGCTCGCCAATGCGCTTTACAAGATGTTCACGCTCAACGACGAAGGGGCTGTGAGCTTGCGCAAGGCCACGTACCACATCTGGCAGGAAACGCGCGGGGAACGCCGCCGCACCATGCGCCTGCTGTCTGGCGAAGAAACGGACCTGGTGCAGTTCAACCAGGCATTCCTGAAAGTCCTGGCCCTGGCCGCACGGCAAACCGTCCAGGAAGGTGCGCGCACCTGGCGCTGGCGACACGCCGGCCGGAGCCTGCGAAGGCTGGGCGAGCTCGTGGCCTGGCTCGCCGCCGGCAACGTGTCGGGCTTGCTTCGTGGACTCAGCAACGGAGGCGTTCGATGATCCTGGTCACCGGCGCTACCGGCCACCTGGGCGCCAATCTGGTGCGGCGTCTCCTCGACGACGGCAAGGCCGTCCGGGCTCTGCTTCGTCCGCAAAGCGACGCCCAGGCGTTGGCAGGCCTGGATGTGGAACTGGCGCCGGGAGATTTGCGCGACCCGGCCGTATGTGCTTCGGTCGTGCGCTCGTGCACCGCGGTCTACCATTGCGCCGCCAAGGTC
The DNA here is from genome assembly GCA_035939715.1 of Gemmataceae bacterium. GTDB lineage: Bacteria > Planctomycetota > Planctomycetia > Gemmatales > Gemmataceae > DASZFN01. Next base: position 5,937 of record DASZFN010000757.1, read on the forward strand.
TCAACCACGCAAGGCAACTCCCAACACAGGCGTGAGATCTTCGCCTGCAATGTCCTGGGCACGCGCAATCTCCTGCACGCGGCTCTCTCAGCCGGTGTGGCGCGTGTGGTGGTTACCGGCTCCTTCAGCGCCGTGGGCCACGATCCTGCCCGGCCGAGCGATGAAAGCGTGCCGTTCGATCCGTTCGCGCCCTCTACTCCCTACGGCCAGTCCAAGGCCGCCGTCGAGCACGAGTGTTTGAAAGCATTCGCGGACGGCCTGCCCGTGGTGGTCGCCACGTCGTGCGCCATTCTCGGTCCGAACGACTTCAAGCCCTCGCGCATGGGCCAACTGCTGCTCGATTTTGCCCAGGGGCGGTTGAAAGCTTATGTGCCGGGCGGCTTCGAGTTTGTGGCCGCACGCGATATTGTGCAAGGACATCTCCTCGCCATGACCAAGGGGCGTCCTGGTCAGAAATACATTTTCAGCACGCAGTTCCTCACGGTCGATGAACTGCTGAGTATTTACGAGCAAGTGACCGGCCGAAACCGGCCGAAACTGCGTTTGCCCGGCTCCCTGATGTCCGGCCTGGCGAGTATCGGAGATTTGTTTCTGAACCGCCTTAGGCCGGAAGCGCCGCGCCGTTTTACCGCGGCTGCGGTGCGCTTTCTGCGCATGCGGCGGCAAGCAGATTGCAGCAAGGCCAAGCGGGAACTCGGTTATCAACCGAGCAGCATTGGCGAGGCCGTCCAGGAAGCTTACGAGTTCTTTTGCCGGAGGGGTCAAATCGAGACGCCGAGAAAGGCGTTCTCCATGCTGCCGGCAAACAGCGAGCCGCTTAACCCGTCGCGTTTAGGGGCTCGCCCATGAACCTGAATGGCAAGGCAAATGGTCTGGCGCGAAAACTTCCGCCACAACTGCCCGGCGGTTTGCCCTTCCTGGGACATGCCCTGCCCTTCGCGCGCAATCCGGTCCGGCTTCTGCAGCATGGCCGAGACTCCTTCGGCGACATTTTCCGCTTTCGCCTGCTCGGCCGGCAGATGGCAGTGCTGACCGGCCCCAGGGCCAACGAAGCCTTCTTCCGCGCGGGCAACGAGGTTCTTAGCGCCAGGACCGCCTATCGGTTCACCGTGCCGATCTTCGGCAAGGGCATAGCCTACGACGCCAGCGCCGAACGCATGGATGCTCAGCTTGACCTTCTCATGCCGGCCCTGAACGAGCGCCGCCTGCGCACCTATGCCGGCTATATCAACGAGGAGGTAGAGTGCTACCTGGACCAGTGGAGCGACCAGGGCGAAGTGGACCTGCTTGCGGCGACGAATGAATTGACGGTCTTCATCGCCAGCCGCTGCCTGATCGGTCGCGAGTTCCGCCGCAATCTCTCCGCAGAGTTTGCCCGGCTGTATCACGATCTGGAAGGCGGGATTAACCTGCTGGCCTTTTTCTGGCCCTACCTGCCGCTGCCCTCGTTCCGGCGCCGCGATCGCGCCCGTGTCCGCATGGTGCAGATCATTTCCAGGATCATGGCGGAGCGCCGCGCGGCCGGCAAAGAGGAAGAGGACTTTTTGCAAACCCTGATGGCGGCGCGCTGGGCCGAGGGCTCGGCTCTCACCGACGACCACATCACCGGCATGCTGCTCACGCTCATTTTCGCCGGCCAGCACACCAGCGCCGTGCAGGCTGCCTGGACTGGTGTGGAGCTGCTGCGCCACCCGCAGTACCTCGAGCCGATTCTCCGTGAGCAGGACACGGTCCTGGGCGACTATCATGAACTCAGCTTTGAGGCACTCGGCGTGATGGTGCTGCTCGAGCGGGCCATTCAGGAGTCCGAGCGCTTGCACCCACCGCTGGTCATGTTGATGCGCGAGATCCTCAATGATTTCTCGTACGGGCAATATGTCATGCCCGCTGGGTGGCTGGCGTTGATTTCGCCCGCAGTCTCTCATCGGCTTCCCGAAGTGTTTC
>DASZFN010000758.1:0-11013 GCA_035939715.1 Gemmataceae bacterium
AGACTTATGGGCTGGACGTGAATCGGTGGCAAAGCTGGTGGGAAGTTCACAAGGAAATGACCAACGAGCACTGGCTCGAGGAGCGCCTGGCCTACCAGGCCAGCCGGGCGCGGCGGCTGCAAGGCGAACTCGATCAAGCACGGGCACAGATTGTGCGCATGCATCAGCAGCTATTTAGCCGGCTGCCTGCCGGCGACCGGCTCAGCATGGTGCAAAGCCTTGCCGACGCTAGCGACGCTGCCCTGCGCGCCTTGGCCATTGGCATGGCTCTGGAGCTGCTGCCCACGGCGGATGCCGTCGGACAACGCTGCCTGGCCGATCTGCTCCTGCACTGCTGTGCAGACGGGTCCGCGGAAATTCAAAAGGCCGCGGTTCTGGCTCTTGGACAAAGCAATGATGGCCGGGCTTTCGATAAGCTGTTGGACCTGCTTACCAGGGGATCGACGACGTTACGCGGGGCGGCGGCGCATGCCCTGGCCCGGCAAATTAAAGGATCGGGGCGCGATGCCCTGACTCGCCAGCGCCGGGTGATTCCCGCCTTGCAGAAGACTCTCGATGATCCCAATCTGGAGGTTGTCGTCGAGGCCGCAGAGAGCCTCGGCGCTCTCGGGGCGCCGGAAGCCGGGCCCGTTCTGACCTTGTTGCTTCGGCATCCTTCTGCTTCCGTGAGGCAAACCGCCGCCCTGGCCCTGGAGCGCGTCGCGGACATCAGCATTGTGGACGGCCTTCTGCAAGCCCTTGATGACAGCGATGCCACGGTGCGCTTCAGTCTGGTTGGCGCACTCGGCCACGCGGCCGGCACCGGCCACACGGTCGGTCCAGAGCAGCGTGCCCGCCTGCTGGCACATCTGGAGGGCGTCTTCCTGCGCGACGGCGACCCAGGCGTTCGCAGCCGGGCAGCCACTGTGCTCGGCGATTGCGGTAGCGTGGCCATGATGCCGACTCTCTGGCGGCGCGTGCAGGCCAATGAGGACGTGCGCGTTCAGGAGAAGGCCTGGGCTGCCATCCAGGAGATCCTGGTGCGCTCAGGCAATCCCGACTTGATCCAGGAATGGGATCGCCTCCTGATCGAGAGCAAACAAGGCCAGCGGCGGCTTCAGCTATTGACTGAGGTCTACTCGCGCTGGCAAAAGCGCGATGAAACCAGGAAGGCTGTCCCGGCCGTGCAAGAGGCACTGATCCAGGCGCAACTGGACGAAGGCAAATGGCTCGCGGCCTTACCGCTGGTGCGCGACGCCCTGGCAACTGCGGCCAGCGACAGTGAGATCGACCGGCGCCTGCAATGGCTGCTGGCCGTCGGCCAACGGGCCTTGAAAGAGGGCAATCGGCAAGAGGCCTTGCACGTTGTCCGCGAAGCTCAGCCGTTCACGGCACGCAGGCCGGGCCTGGCTGGCGAATTCGAAAAACTTGAAAAACTTGCGAAGCCCTGAGCGCGCCGGCGCGCCTTCGTAATGCATCCGCCGCTCTTTTGTCTAGCTCTGCACGCGTCTCTGCTGTAAAAACTTCCTTATGCAAAATGCGCCTCTGTTTGTCGGCCTGGATGTCGGCGGAACGACCATGAAAGCGGGTGTCGTGGACGACCAGGGCCGGCCGCTTAGCTCTGTCAATTTGCCGACCGAAGCTCATAAAGGGCAAGAACATGGCCTGGAACGCATGTGCGAGACGATTCGCCAGGCGGTGGCGCACGCAGGCTTGCGCCCGGATCAGCTCGCCGCCATCGGCGTGGCAACGCCTGGCACCATGGATATTCCCGGCGGCATGATCCTCGATCCGCCCAACCTGCATCCGTGGCGGAATGTGCCCGTCCGCAAATATATTCAGGAAGTGTTTCGCGTGCCCACGGCTTTCCAGAACGACGCCAATGCCGCGGCCTATGGCGAATACTGGATCGGCGCCGGCAGGGGATCGCACAGCATGGTGCTATTCACACTCGGCACCGGGGTAGGCGGCGGCATTATCATCGGCGACATGGTGCTCGAAGGGGAACATAGCCATGGCGCCGAATTGGGGCACACGAAGATCGAAATGAGCAAGCCCCGCCAGTGCGGTTGTGGACGTTGGGGCTGTCTCGAAGCTTATGCGAGCGCCACCGCGGTCGTGAAGCGAACGCTGGAGGCGCTCAATCAAGACGACGGCAAGTCTACGCTGCACGCCGTCATGAAGAAGTACGGGGAAATTACATCCAAGGATATCTTCGATGCCGCGGCCACTGACACCCTGGCAGCCAAGATCGTCGAAGACACCGCCTTCTATCTTGCCGTGGGCGCCATGAATATGATGCACACGATCGATCCCGATATCGTGGTGTTCGCGGGTGGCATGATCGCCGCCGGGGACTCCTTCCTGACTCGGATCCGGCACCATGTTCGAGAGCTTGCTTTCCCGGTGCCGGCAGAGAAGACGCAGATTCGCTATGCCTTGCTGGGTGCGGACGCCGGATTCATCGGCGCCGCCGCCTGCGGACGTCAATTGTACAAACGAACCGCTGGCTGAACGGCGTCATGCAGACGGTTTTGGCGCGGCTTCAGCCTTCAGGAGCTGTCGCATGTTCTTTTTGTATACTTCCACGCCCGGCTGACCGTAGGGATTGATTCCCATGAGCCGCCCCTCGACGACAGTCGCCAGCATCAGCATCTGCATCAACTGTCCCATCGTATGCTCGGAAAGCGTGGGCAGAACGAGATCCGCCGTGGGCCGTGCCACCTCCGCGTAGGCCTGGTTGGTGCCGCGGAGGGCCGCATCCATCAGGTCGGCAAGCGTCTTCCGGGACATGGCGTTCAGGTCGTCCTCATTCCGATCGGCCATGCCGATCGGGATAGGCACCGTGCGCGGCGCCTTGATGACCAGGTTATTGATAACCTTGTCGCGCGGGCCGTGTTGATGTTGCTGGCCACGTGAATGCAGATCGCGCGTCTGCACCGCGGTCAACGGCGTGGTGCCCCGCCCTTGCTTGCCGAGGCTTTCGGCCAGGAGCTGATCGTACCAAAGCCCCAGGGCCTCCAGCTTCCTGGACCAGATCGAGAGAACGCGCGTATTTTTGCCCAGCTCTTCGCCCATCAGATAGTTCACACCCGCGTACTGCAAAACCGGATTGCGCTCGAACGGTTCTTCCAGGAATTGCCGGCTCATCGCCGCCGCCCCCTGCAACAGGGCGCGGGCATCCAGGCCCATGAGCGCTGCCGGCAGCAAACCAACCGGAGTAAAGACAGAGAAGCGTCCGCCGACATTGTCGGGGATCGTAAAGATGTCCGAATCGGTGAAGCCTTCCGCCTTGCACAGCTCACGGAGTTTGCCCGTCGTGCCGGTAATGGGTACGAATGCCTGGCGAAGCCAATCCGAGCGGGAGCCATAATACTCCGCGGCCTCGCGCCGCAGGATGCGATAGGCCACCGAAGTTTCCAGTGTGCCGCCCGATTTGCTGATCACGACGACGCCCCAACGCTCCTCGCGAAGCTCGGGGTCTACACACGTCGTTTGCAAGAGATCGAGAAGCTCCTGAAACGCGTCGGTGTCAAAGTTATTTCCCTCGAAGTAAAAGCGCGGCGTGCCGAGGCGGGTCTCCGCATTCAGCTCATTGTGATAAAGGCTGCGGAGGGCCTCGAAAAGTGCCCGCGGACCAAGATAGGAGCCGCCGATGCCCAGGATTACCACGCGGTCCACCTGGCTGCGCAAATTCGACGCGGTCTTCAGTACCTGGCCCAGCACGCTGGCATCCCCCTTGCGGCGCTGGTCGTCGAGGGTCTTCTGGGGCAAATCGATAAAGCCTGCGTCAAGCGGAAGCTGCTCGGCAGCGGGCTGCAGCAGGTCGCGCTCGGCGGCAACCTGACTGCGCATCTGCATCAGCCGGGGCAGCAGTTCCTTGAGCCGACTGGGCGGCAGGAAGCTTCGGCCTCGAAGCTCGGCCGCCGGCGTCCAGTCCTCCACGGCCGGGAGCAAAAGCCCTTGATACTGGTAGCTCACCGCTTCATCTGGAAGTTGCATGATCGGCTTTCAAATAGTTGACGTGTGATAACGAAATCGGTTTTTGTCCCAAGGGAATAATAGCACACCCTGCCGAGCGTGCTCGGCCCGCGGATTATGGCGAACCTACCAATCGGTTAACGACCACCGTCCTGGCAAAGCAGGTAAATTATGCCGTCGCATGAACTTTATTCCCGTGTCTGTACTCTGGGCGATATAGTCGCTAAACTCCAGCTATGATCATGCATGCACTCATGCGGGAACTGCGCGAAGAAGCAACCAGCAAAATCGTCCTCCTCGTTGCAGACGGCCTTGGTGGACTGCCGCTGGAGCCAGGCGGCAAGACGGAACTGGAATCCGCCCGCACGGCCAACCTGGACGCCTGTGTACGGGAGGGCGTCTGTGGACTCAGCATTCCGGTGTTTCCCGGCATCACTCCAGGAAGCGGGCCCGGTCATTTGGCTCTGTTCGGTTACGATCCACTTCACTATCGCATTGGCCGCGGTGTGCTGGAGGCTCTCGGGATCAATTTTCCGGTCGGGCCGAAGGACGTTGCCGTGCGCGGCAATTTTTGCACCGTCGATGATGCCGGCCTGATTACCGACCGCCGTGCGGGCCGGCCGACCACCGAGCGCTGCGTCGAGATGTGCCGCAAGCTGCAGCAAATTCAAATTCCGGGCGTTGAAGTTTTTGTCGAGCCGGTGCGCGAGCATCGCTTTGTCGTGGTCTTCCGGGGCGACGACCTGGGGGATGCCGTCAATGACACAGACCCGCAGCAGGCCGGCCACAAGCCGCTGGAAGCAAAGGGCGCAGACAAGAACTCGGAGAGGACCGCGCGCATTGTCAATCAATTCGTCGCCGAGGCCGGCCGAGTGCTCAAGGGGGATTCGCCGACCAACATGGTGACTCTGCGCGGCTACGCGCGCTATCCCAAAATTGAAACAATGCAGGAAGTCTACGGCCTTCGCGCCGCGGCCCTCGCCGTCTATCCCATGTACAAGGGCCTAGCCCGGCTGGTGGGCATGGACGTGGTCGACGCCGGGAGTTCGCTCGATGAACAGATCGCCAGTCTGCGAAAGGCTTGGAACGACTTCGACTTCTTTTTTTTACATTACAAGTACACCGACAGTACCGGCGAGGACGGCAACTTTCAGGCAAAGGTAGAGTCCATCGAACGGCTGGACGCGGCGGTTCCCAATATTCGCGCGTTGAATCCCGACGTGCTCATTGTCACGGGCGACCATAGCACGCCGAGCAAACTGCGCAGCCATAGCTGGCACCCGGTGCCGGTGTTGCTCTGGTCAAAAACCTGCCGCCCGGATCCGGTTACCGAGTTCGGGGAATCCTACTGCCTCCGCGGCGGCCTGGGCCAGTTCCAGGCGATGTATTTGCTGCCGTTGGCCATGGCGAATGCAGGCCGGCTGGGCAAGTTCGGCGCATAGAATGGGCGGCACGTGGCAACGTGCTGTCATTGCCACGGGTCTTTCTTCATGTCGCGTTTGCTCGAAATCCTGCACTCCGGCCGGGTCTTGCTCATGGACGGCGCCATGGGCACGGAGTTGCAGCGCGCGGGCATCGGCGCGGACGAGTGCTACGAGCTGTGGAATCTCACCCGGCCGGAATGCGTTCGAGCTATCCACGAGCGCTACGTCTCCGCAGGCGCCGAGTGCCTGCTGACCAACACGTTTCAAGCGAATCCTCGCCATCTCGCCAAGCATGGAGTGGAGGCTTCCGTCGAAGAAATCAACCGCACGGCGATCCGTCTAGCTCGATCTGTGGCGGGCAACGACAGGTTCGTCATTGGCGATGTGGGACCGATTGCGTTCAGCAGAAGCGACGATCTGGCGCTTCTCGACCGTGTACTCAGCTCTCTCGCCGACGCCGACGCTATTTTGCTGGAGACATGGTCCGATCGGCTTGCTCCCTTATCGGCCCAGCGTGCCAAGAGGCGAGCTATCAACAAGCGCGGCATACCAGTCTTCCTATCAATCGCTTACCGACGTAGCTCATCCGCCGAAGCGTCTGTTTTCTTACCCGAACCCGAGGCGATCGGGATATTGGCACAGTCTTGTGAGGTTGATGCGCTCGGCATTAACTGTGGCAGGGATATTGGCTTGGAAGACGTGATCGGCATCCTGCGCCGCTATCGAAAGGTCACGAACCTACCATTGTTTGCCCGCCCCAACGCGGGGACGCCAAGCCGAGAGCAGAATCGTTGGATCTATCCGCAGATGCCGGAAAAGATGGCAAGTCGCCTAACGGAGTTGCTCGAGAGCGGCGTCTGCATGATCGGTGGCTGTTGCGGCACGACGCCGGAACATATCGCGGCCTTTCGGCCCGTTGTCGAGGAATGGAATGAGAAGCGCGGCAACAATAGTGCTTAAGTGTACTGAGTACTCGGTACTGAGTACTGCGTACTCAAGTCGCCACCACATTGACTCTTCGGCCTTCCCGGTCAAACGCCACGACACCGTCCGCCAGGGCGAACAGTGTATCGTCCTTGCCGCGACCGACGTTCCGTCCCGGGTGATACTTGGTGCCGCGCTGCCGGACGAGAATGCCGCCCGCGCGGATCGACTCGCCGCCGAAAACCTTGATGCCGAGCCGCTGGCTGCGCGATTCCCGGCCGTTGCGTACCGAACCTTGTCCCTTCTTATGAGCCATTGCTACCTCACCGATATTGCCTTGTCACTTCTTTGGAGCCTGTTTCGGAGCCTTGTCCGCCACGTTGATTCCAGGAATCTTTACGTTTGTCGACCGATAAATCCATTCCGCTGGCGGCACAAACTTGATTTCCTCGCTGGTCTGATAATACCGGTCGCCGACCCGGCGGAAGTTAAGCTGCAGCGTCTTGCGCCGGATGATTTGCATTGTAGGATCCGCGGGGTCCTCTGCCAACGACCAGCCGTTCGACAGGCCGCTCACGAAAATGCTGTAGCGAGTGGATTCCGGATTCACATCATCCCAAATCGCCACACCGGTCACCGGCCGCGGCAGCCCTGGTTTGGAAACCGGGATCGGCTTGCTGGCGATCGTCACGGAGTTCTTGATATCGAGATAGCCGGTCGGATCCTCGATCTGCTTGATAGCTTCTTCCACCTTGGGCAGCACTTGATCGCGATAAAGACCTGGCTTGTCGTGCGTGATCAGTTCAAAGTCCGGATTGAAGAAATGAGGGTCGGGGGTATTATTGAGGACCTGGTACTTCATGAACCAGCACAGTTTCCGCCCCCGGCCGGGGATGTCCACGGGGATGAGCCGCGGATCGTAAAACTTCAGCTCCAGCACCCAGATCTTGCTGTCCGCCTTGCGGATATCATCCTTGTCCTGGACATTGACCTGAGGCTTGGCCTCGCGCTCGTTGGGACGCAGTCCCTGCGCCATGCCATAGCCGGCGACGAAGATAACTGCCAGGAGGCCGAGGGCATACGGCCACCGCAACTTTGCTAGCCCATTTGCTCCTGTCATAGCGCTCTCCTCCAACCAACCCGCTTGGTAAGCTCAATTTGCCCGCTTTGCGCAGATCTACGACGCAACAAGCGATAGGAACAGTAACGATAGCAGGGATTTATGGTTACGGTCAAGATGAAGCGCAGCCCGCGGCGCTGGCAAAGTTACTCGGCCATAATTGCGCTGAACACACTCCCCTCAACGCGGCAGCCGATGTCGTCAATTTCCGTCGCGGTCGGCCGGACTTTCAACGCAGCCCTGCTCTCAAACGCAGTTGCGTGATCAATCTCTTCGGATTGGATACGTAGCGCAGGAACATCGGGCTGAGCCGGATTCGGCGACCATCGTGGCTATGGATGATGACGGTGAACTCGGTATTAGTTAACAGGCCGGAGGGACTCGAGGCGTCCGAGCTGCGTTTCCAGATGCTGACCACTCCCAGGTTGGTGTTGTCCAGCCGGCTTACTTCGACGTCCGCAATTTCATCCCATCCGAACTCGAGTTCAATGCCGGACTCTACGAAGCGAACGCCGTGCTTGCGCAGCTCTAGGCGCCGGCCGGCATGGAAGAGGTTTATGCCGGCCAGGGCGAATGCCATGAAAAGCGCGAGCCCGCCCGCCAGCAAAAAGGTCGAGGAACGCGGCTGCCGGCTCAGCGCGAAGGCGATGGCCCCTAGCCCAACCAGGCCAATAGCGCCGGCGACAGCCAGCACGCTAGCTAGATTGACCTGATACCGCTCGATCAGTTTACCCAGCGGATCTCCACAATCATCTTCATGCGTGGTTCGCGGGCGGCGTGTTTTGGACATGGGAGGCTCCCAGGTCACTATGCCTGCCCGAGAGTTCGGGCCATTTTCAAGCCGGTTACAAATCCCGTTCGGTCAGACCCGCGTCTTTCATAATTCCATGCTGCGTTCCCGGCTTCAAATCTCTATTCCCATGCACTGGAACAACGACGGTACCTGGATTTCCTGGCTTCTGGTAAGCATGGTGACTGCCCTTGATTCGTGCCAGTACCCATCCGTTCTTTTCAAGAACGCGGCACATGCGTTTACCGGAGAGCTTTCAAAGCTCGATCTCCTGCAGCTCTGACCTGTCCGCCCGCCCTTCATCTGTCGCTCTCTCCGCAGCAACTTCTAGCCAAAGCTCTGCAGCCTCTCGGATGTTCGTTAGTGCCTCTTCTCTCGTTTCTCCCTGGGAATGGCAACCCGGCAAGGCTGGAACACTTACCGAATATCCACCTACCGATTCCGCGTGAATTAATACTTTTAGCTTCATAGTCAGACCTCTGTTGGCATTCTAATGCGAGGGCGCGATTCGCCCTTCCATCGGACTTGATGCCAGCGCGTACAGCTTTTTGGCGATGCGGCCCGATAGGAATGCCAGGCGTCCGCTCTCACACGCATAGCGCATCGCCCAGGCCATGCGCAGGGGATCTTGCGCGTGGGCGATGCCCGTGTTGAGCAGCACGCCGTCGCAACCCAGTTCCATGGCCACGGTCACATCGCTGGCCGTGCCTACGCCCGCGTCCACGATAACCGGATAGTCCGGGTCGCCCGCCTTCAAGTATTCGAGAATGATGCGGATGTTGTTGGCGTTCAGAATCCCCTGGCCGCTGCCGATCGGGCTGCCGGCGGGCATGACGCTGGCGGCGCCCGCTTCTTTGAGGTGCCTGGCCATGATCGGGTCGTCGCTTGTGTAGACCAGGACCTGGAAGCCGTCTTTCACAAGCTGCTCCGTCGCCTTCAGCGTGGCGACGGGGTCGGGGAGAAGCGTCTTCGCATCGCCGAGGCATTCCAACTTCACCCAGGCTGCCCCCCGATTGTCCAGGTTCGTGAGCAGTTCGCGGGCAAGCCGGGCGTGGCGGATGGCGTCCTCGGCGCTAAAGCAGCCGGCCGTGTTCGGCAGGATCGTGTAACGTTTCAGATAGAGATAATCGAGAATATTGCGGCCTTCTTTGTCTACCAGCCGCTCACGGCGAACCGCGACGGTGGTCACTTCGCAGCCGCTTACCGCCAGGCAGTCGCGCATGAGGTCATAGCTGGCGTATTTTCCAGTGCCCGTGATCAAACGGCTGCGGAAAGTAAATTTGCCGATAGTCAGCGGTTTATCCTCAGGCGGTTCGCTCGCAGGCGCGCCGCCGCCGACAAGCGTGACAATTTCCACCTGGTCGCCGCTCGCCAGGCGATGCCCGGCATGTTGCGGAAGCGGAACCACTTGCTCATTCACCTCGACGGCAATCTTGCGGCGATCGTAACCGAGGTGCTCCAGGAGTTGAGCGACAGTAAGCGGCTCGGTCAACGTCCTGGGTGTCCCGTTCAATGTTACCTGGATCATCGGAATAGCCTGTTGGCCATTTTGAGGTTGTCTGTCTAGCTTATAACTTATACGATTCGCGATTTTGGTCGAGCGTTTCGGCGTCTCGCGCCCCGTCCCGGCCGGTCCCAGCCTACGTGAATAAACAGCAGCCGTGGGGCAGGTTTTTAACCTGCCTTGTTGCCGCTGGCAGGTTAACAACCTGCCCTACAGAAATTTCCAGGGTTTGAGCGATGTCTTCTCAGTACGTTCCCAACACGCGGATTCCCACGCTGGTCTTCTCGACCAGCGCTCATGCTTCCCGGCAGGTCGCGGTAATGGTGGAAAGCCTTATTCGGCAGAAGAATTCCGCCGGGCAGCACACCGTCCTGGGTTTGCCGACCGGGTCTACGCCCGTGGGCGTCTACCGCGAGCTGATTCGCATGCACAAGGAGAGTGGGCTCGATTTCTCGAGGGTAATCACCTTCAACCTGGACGAGTATTTTGGCGTCACGCCGGATGACATGCATAGTTACCGCCGCTGGATGCAGGAAACGTTTTTCAATCATGTGAACCTCAAGCCGGAGAACATCCATGTCCCGGACGGCACGATTCGCGCAGAGGATGCCGCGGAGTACTGTGCCGATTACGAAGACAGGATTCGCCGGGCGGGAGGCATCGATCTGCAATTGCTCGGCATCGGCCGCACCGGCCATGTCGGCTTTAACGAGCCGGGCTCGACGCGGCATAGCCGAACGCGCCTCGCTACCCTTGATCCCGTGACGCGCCGTGACGCGGCCGGCGACTTTTACGGCGAGGAGAACGTACCGCAGCAAGCCCTGACCATGGGCGTCGGCACCATTCTCGAGGCCCACAAGATCGTGCTGATGGCGTTCGGCGAGCACAAGGCCCAGATCGTGCAGCGCGCTGCCGAAGGCGACATGACGGATGCCATCGCCGCCAGCTTTCTGCAACGGCACCCCGACACCACCTTTATCCTCGACCAGGCTGCCGCCGGCGGGCTGACGGCAATCCGCAGTCCCTGGGTCGTCGGGCCGGTGGAATGGACGCCTTCGTTGATCCGCCGGGCGGTAATCTGGCTGGCCCTCAAGGTCGGCAAGGCGCTTCTCAAGCTTTCCGATGACGACTTTCGCGAGCACGAACTCTACGAGCTGCTCCGGGAGCACGGCCCTGCCGAGCGGCTTGGCCGGCGCGTCTTCGACGAGATGATGAAGACGATCTGCACCCACCCGGCCGGCACAGAGCCCCGGCCCGTCCTGGTCTTCAGTCCGCATCCCGATGACGACGT
>DASZFN010000759.1:0-4129 GCA_035939715.1 Gemmataceae bacterium
TGAAGGATTCCCAGGGTAACGGCGTCCCGACTTCGAGCCTGGGCGCGCTTTCGTTCACCATGGCCGGGTCCACTTCCGACTACGGCTATACCAGCTTCGGTTCCGACGTGACCACGCCTGGCTACGTGACGGAAAACGCCATGACCGCGTCGACCTGCGGTTCCGATGGCTCCTGTTCGTACACGTTCACGCATGCAGTCCCCTCCAGTGCGACTGGCTCCTACACTATCGGCGTCGAAGCGCGCCGCACCGAGACCCTGCTCCCCGGCACCACTGCCGAGCAGAGCGTCACTTACGGGGCAAACAACAAGGTGATGAGTTTCTCGGTCGACGGTTCGCCGATGGCTCCACGGCGCGCCGTAGTGGCCACCTCCAACTGCAATCAGTGCCACTCCTCGCTCTCGGTGCACGGCGGACTGCGCAATCAGACCGAATACTGCGTGCTCTGCCACAACCCGTCCAACACCGACATCGCCAGGCGTCCTGGGTCCATGGTGGCCGCCGACAGAGCTCTCCCGCCACAGGGTATCAACTTCAACCTGCTGGTCCACCGCATTCACGACGGCGCAAACTTGCAGGCCGACAATCGCGGATACGTAGTGGTGGGCTTCGGTGGCAGCCACAACGATTTCTCCGATGTCCGCTTCCCGGCCATGAGTAACACCGGCGCTACGGAGACTTTGACCAGGTGCTCGCTATGCCATATCAATGGCAGCGAACAGAATCTGCCGGCAGGACTCAATGCGGTAACCGATCCGCAGGGTCCCATCAATCCGATACAGCCGATCGCTTCCGCCTGCACGGGATGCCACGTCCAGCTCGCCACCGCCTCGCACGCACTGGCGAACACGACCTCGCTCGGCGAAAGCTGCCAAACCTGCCATAGCTCTGGAGCGGCCTTCTCCGTAAGCCAGGTTCATGCGCAATAGCGGGATTCGATGAGCCCAGCTATGGGAGGAGGCCTCCTCGCCGCGTGGATGGTCCTCGGTGGCGCTGCGTTCGATAGCGCCGCCCAGAGCCCGCCCTCCCCTTACGCCGGGTCGGAGGCCTGTCAGACCTGCCACGAGGATATCTCGAACGCATTCGGCAAAAGCCCGCATCATGCGGTGGATGCCGACACGAAACGCGGCTGGCAGAGCAGGGCCTGCGAATCCTGCCATGGGCCCGCGCAAAAACATACCGAATCCGCCACGGCCGCCGACATCCGCAATCCCGCCAGGCTCGCTGCAGCCGAAGCCGACCGCCTCTGCCTCACCTGCCATCTCAACCAGCCGACTCACGCCGGCCGGCTCTTGAGCAGCCACTTCAAGGACCTGGTCTCCTGCACGGCTTGCCACAAGGTCCACGCCAACGGTCCTGCCGGAATGGTCCCGCGCACGGCCGTGGCGATCAACCAACAGTGCAAGAGCTGCCATATCGGCGTATGGGCGCAGTTCCAGCGGCCGGCTCATCACAAACTGCCCGAGGGCGCAATGTCCTGTGTCGATTGCCACAATCCGCACGGAACCATCCGCCCAGCCATGACGCAGTTGTTCGCCGCCAACGAGCCCGGGTGCCTGAAATGCCACGGCGACAAGCGCGGCCCCTTCACCTTCGAGCATGCTCCGGTGCGCTTCGAAGGTTGCGCGAGCTGCCATGAACCACACGGCTCGCCGAATCCACGATTGCTGACCCGGGCGGAGGTGCGCTTCGTCTGTCTCGAATGTCACGCCAATCTACCTTCCGCGTTGAGCTCGGGCAAGGTCCTGGGTGTGGTCCCACCGGCTTTCCACGATCTACGCTCGCCGGTCTTTCGCAACTGCACTGTCTGCCATCAGAAGATTCACGGCAGCTACGTGGATAGGAACCTGCTCCGATGAAACTGCTGCTCCTTCTCGCGACTCTCGCGCCGCTGACGGCACAGCAACCGGCGCCCGAGACCAAGCCGGCGGAGACCAAACCGGCTAGTCCGGCGACTGACGCGGCGTCGCCGGTTCCTTCCACGGAGCCCTGGCTCACCGGCTCAGTCGATTTCGGTTATCGCTGGCAGACCGGCATCGGGGGCAGCGTCGCTACCTATCGCACCTTCGTCGATCTCGGCGCGGGGCCGAAACTGCTCGCCACCGAGTTCACTTTGAAAGATCCGAAAAAGCGCCTCTTCGACGAAGCCCATGTCCGCGCGTATGGCTGGGGCGGCGAACCATATTCGATCTTTCACCTCGACGCCAGGAAATCGAAATGGTACGATTTGGCCGCCGACTATCGCGACCTCGTCTACTTCAACAATCTGCCGTCCTTCGCCGACCCGCTGCTCAGCCGCGGCATCACGCTTGACGAGCAATCGTTCGACACGCGGCGGCGCGTGTCGAACTTCGAGCTCGACCTGCTTCCGGGCAACTGGATCGTTCCCTATCTCGGCTACAGCCGGGACGCCGGATCGGGTACGGGCGTAGCGGTATTTGTCTCTGATGCCAACCAGTTTCCCGTACCGAACAGCCTGCATGACCAGACCAATCTTTACCGGGGCGGCTTGCGAATCGAGCGAAAGCGCTTTCACGCCACTCTCGAGCAGGGGGGAACAACCTATAAGGACGATCAAAGCTTGTTCTGGTCCGGCCCTTCGCTAAACTACGGCAACGTGACTACGCCGGTGCTCGGCCAGACCCTCTATTTAGCGAACCTTCTCGGCGCCTACGGTATCCGGGGTACGAGCATTTACAGCAAGGCGCTATTCACCGCCAGCGCCGCCCCCTGGCTCGACCTTTACGGCCAGTTCCTTTACAGCCAGCCCGACAGCAACATTCACTATCAGCAGCAGGCCGCGGGCAATCTGCTGTTACAGAGCCAACTGCTCTTCTACAACAGCCAACTGTATCTGGTCGCGGCGGCGGCCAAGTTGCCCCACACAACCGGAAGCTTCGGCGCCGAGATACGGCCGGGCAGCCGCTGGCGAATCGTACAAACATGGCTCACCGACCGCCTGCACAACAGCGGCTCGTCATCGTCCACTCAGACACTGGTCGCGCCCGGTCTTGTCAGCCAGGTGAGCGCGCTGCTGGCGTCTTCGCTCGTGGCGAATTACAGCCAGGATGAGATCGACATTTTCTTCGATCTGACGCCGCGGCTTACATTACGCGGTGGTTACCGTTACGTCTGGGGCGACGCAAGCGACGTGGTTTTGCCTCCCGAAGGACTCGCCGGACTCGAGCACGGCTCCCTGCGTCGCAACGCAGGTCTCGGCGGCGTGACCTACCATCCCAGCCAGAAGATGTCCGTTTCCGGCGATTTCGAGGGCGCATCAAGCAGCGGCGTCTATTTCCGCACGAGCCTTTACAACTACCAGCGCGTACGCGCGCGGGCCCGTTATCAGTTGGCGACTACGCTCAACCTCTCGGCCGATTTCAGCCTGCTCAACAATCAAAATCCCTCACCGGGGATTAACTACGATTTTTTGGCCCACCAGGAGTCGTTGGCGTTGCTGTGGTCGCCCGCCGGGAGCAAAACCTGGGATTTCGAAGGCTCGTACAGCCGTTCCACGGTGCGGTCGGATATTAACTACCTCGAGCCGGAGAACCTTGTGCCTGAGCGTTCGTTCTATCGTGAGAACGACCATACGGTTACCGCTTTGTTCCATGTCAACCTGCCCGGGATGGGGATCTCCGGATTCGCTCCTAAGCTCTCCGCCGGCGGGTCGTTCTTTCTTTCCTCCGGCAGTCGGCCAACGAGCTACTATCAGCCGGTGGGAACCTTCTATCTGCCTATCTGCAAGAAAGCTACCTTCTTCGCGGAGTGGCGCTACTATGGCTACGGCGAAGCTTTCTATCTATACGAAGGATTCCGCGCCCATCTGGTCACCGCGGGATTGAAGTGGATTCTATGAAGCGCTGGTTCACCTTTGTTCTGGCGGCATCCACCTGCGCTCGCGCCGCCACGCTGGCCATTGATTCGAGCCGCGGCGAGACACTCTTCGAGACTTTGGCCTGCGTCGAATGCCACAGCGTTAACGGCAAGGGCGGCCGCATCGCTCCCGACCTGGGGCGTGTTGTGGATCGCGACTTCACGCCGGCGGCCCTCTCCAGCACCATGTGGAACCACGCGCCGGCGATGTGGACGTCCATGCGCGCCCGAGAGATTCGCAGTGGGGATCTGG
>DASZFN010000760.1:0-2787 GCA_035939715.1 Gemmataceae bacterium
AGGCTGATGGCGCCCAGCGTCAGGGCCGCCGTCGCCGTGCCGGCGTTGCGGACGGTGAAGGTCTGTGTCAGCGGCGTCCCCGGGTCGGTGTGGCCGAAGTCCACGGAGCCGCCGTCGGCCACCGCCGACGTACCCTCGAGCGCCTGGACATGGGGGCCCGCCGGTAGGGCCAAGTCGCCGATGCGCTCGATGCGGATGCCGTCGGCGATCAGGTAGGTGCCGGCGGTAGCCAAGTCACTCAGCCGCACTGTGAGGACGCCGCTCTGAATGTCATAGGTCCCGCCCAGGTCCTGCCACCAAGCGCCGGCGTCCTGGAAACTTGCCGGCGCTTGCCGCTGGTCCACAAGGGTCGTGGTCAGAGCTGCGCCACCGTCCAGGACCGTAAAGGCCGCATCGGGGGCGCGGTTGGCGGCCGGTTGCCAGGTGACCGACACATGGTAGACTCCGGGATCCAGGCCGGGGAAGCTCCAGGTGGCCGCCTCCGAGCCGCTGCCGGCCTGCTTGTAATACAGCTCTCCGTGCCAGCCGGCGCCGACGTAGAACTGCCAGCCCGGCGTGGTGGCGAAGAGTGACCCACTGTCATGCAAGTAGTTGACGCCGACCTCGGGCGCCGCGAGCCCCTGGATCGCCAGCGGCAGCCAGCCGCTGGTCCAGGTGTGGGCACGCGTCGCGCCGCCGACGAAGGTGTGCTGGATGCCCGCGGCCGTCATTTGCTGGTCCAGCGTCACCATTTGCGAGGTATATAAAGCGTTGTCGCCGCTGATCCAGATGCGGTTGGTGGTCTGGAACGGCGCGTTGTCCTGGGCCACCAGCGTCGGGATCTCGTAGTTGGCGAAGTTCTGCTGGGCGCCGTAGTTTGCCAGCATATCGCTGAATGTATTGACGTCTGTCATCTGCGCCGGCGCGTCCCAGCAAGCAGCGGCATCGAAGACGTTGGGGTTTCGCAAGATCAGGTCCAGCGCCCCAAAGCCCGACTTGCTGAAGCCGACCAACCACTGCGCTGGGTTCGTGCCGGAGACCATCTGCGTTTGATTGACCCATGGGACCAGGTCCTTGACCATGAAGCTTTCCAGCTGCAGCGTCGGGTCGGTGGCGCTGTCGGCGTACCACGGGTTGATAGGGAAGCTGGGCGCGACCAGCGTCGCGTTGTACTGATCCTCCAGGTCCAGCTGCTCCGCCGTCTGGAGCCCATCTCCGTATGTCGCGTCGAGGCCGGCAAGCACCGGCAGCAGGTAGACGAAGCGGGGGGCCTGGCCCGGGGTCGGGTGCGTTGGCTGGAGGATGCGCAAGGTCTGAGGCTGCGAGCCCAGGTACGACGAGACCACGGAGTAATCCACCACGCCGTTGGCGTCCACAGTGGGCGTGCCCACCACGGTCAGCGCTGGGGCGATGCGACCCTCCAGCGGTTCTACCAGAAGCCTTTCTTTCGGTGACGTCAGGGGCGGGTAAGGCCGACGACTGCCAACACCGAAAAGCTTACGCAGCCATTGAGGAGGCATCATTAGTCCTTTCATCGATCCTGATTGTGAATTCCTCGCCCGCATTCGAGGCCTCGGCTGCGGGCGGAAACTGGAAGGGCATGCCGCGCAAGGTCCTTTCGCTCCTCGTTATCCAGGGCTGGCCGCCACTCTGGAAGCGAGACCCTGTGCGTCTTGCGTAACTCCGTTCGGATCCTCGGAATCGAGGATATCTTCGAGCCACAGCTCATTACGAAAATGACGGTATTGCTCGGCACGCAATCGATCGGCCAGGCGATTTTCGGGAAGGACGACGTCGTCGTAGCTTAGCACGGCGTCCTTCGCAACGTCGCGCCGCAACCGGCAGCCCTGGACCAGGCCCTCCGGCAAGTAGCGCGCGGCACTCATCTCGTCCGTGTTGACAGCCTCACCATAGGTCATGTACATACCGTAATCATCGAGAACTTCACCCGCTTGGAGATCTCGCTTGGCGACTGCGCAAACCTCCACAACCGGTCCCCCCAAGGGCCTGGCCGCCGAGTCGCGGAAAAGAGCGACGCGGGCGATCGCATTGTGAACTTCAAAGTGAACCAGGTGATAGGGCACAAAGAAAGAGTATAAAGGCCCCTCTCCCATCTTGTAGAGATTCAAATAATGCTGTTGCTTTGGATCCGGGTGCTCGGCCAGGCAGTAGATCTTCGTCAAGGGCGTGCCGACAACATAGTCCACGACGCCGCCTAGGCGACGGAGTTCGTCGATGTCGTAAAGGCGGCCGATTTTCATCACGTCCTCGCGGTATTCCAGTCCTCGGGACATGCCGCGCTTCCGCACTACAAAACCCGTCGCGTTGGCGACAATGGCCTGCTCAAAGCTGATCTTGGAGCCGTCCGCGAAACTCGTCACCATGGCCGGATTCTGAGCCCAGCGCTCCGCAAATGCCTTTTGCGTCGTTGGCGTGCGATAGGGGTCTTGCAATCCCTTGATGTTTCCAATCACGCGAGGAGTGAGCCCCAGCCCCTTCACCCAGCGATAAAGGTTCATCTGCAGACCCGGCTCGTCTCCCTCACTGGCAGAGAGAATAACGCCGTGCTTTTTCGCATAGACCTGGAGTATCGGGCCGATGGTGGCGTCTAACTCGGCGTTCAGCAAAACGACGTGCTTCCCATGCTTAAAGGCCTCCATAACGACACGGGCGCCGAATTCGACGGAGCCCGTCACGTCTACCAGGACGTCGATGCCGGCGGCGCGTGCGAGCAGCAACGCGTCCTGGGTCACTACGGGGCGGCCTGCGAGAATCGCCTCCTCCACCTGGCGCTGACTGGACGCCTCC
>DASZFN010000761.1:0-5076 GCA_035939715.1 Gemmataceae bacterium
CTCGGGCATCCGTATGGGGCCAACCAGGAACGCGGCGTGTTCCGCTCGACGGATGGCGGCGAGAGCTGGCAGAAGGTGCTTTACAAGGACGAGAATACCGGAGCGACTGCGCTGGCGTTTGATCCAGCCGACGCCACGACGGTTTATGCGGTCCTGTGGGCATCCCGGCAAGGGCCGTGGGAAAACGGCGCGTGGCAAGGAAAAGAAAGCGGCCTTTTCAAATCCACGGACGGCGGCACGACCTGGCAACCACTTACCAAGGGACTGCCGACCACCGAACAAGGCCTGGGGCGGATCGGCATTGGCATCGCCCCAAGCGATCCGAAGCGGATTTACGCCCTGGTCGATGCGCCGCGGCAGGGCGGACTTTATCGCTCCGACGACGCAGGCGAGAACTGGCAGCGTGTCAGCAACGAGGCCAGAACCTGGGGCCGTGGCAGCGACTTTGCCGAGGTGAAGGTCGACCCGAAGAACAAGGACATCATCTACGTCGCCAACACTTCCACGTACCGCTCAACGGACGGCGGCAAATCGTTCACGGCGTTCAAGGGTGCGCCGGGAGGCGATGATTACCACACAGTCTGGATCAACCCCGACAATCCGCAGATCATCTTGCTGGCCAGCGACCAGGGCGCCATCATCAGCGTCAACGGCGGGCAGACGTGGAGCTCGTGGTACAACCAGCCCACCGCGCAGTTTTACCATGTCATCACCGATAACCAGTTCCCCTACTGGGTCTATGGCGGCCAGCAGGAGAGCGGCTCGGCAGGCGTCGCCAGCCGCGGCAACGACGGCCAGATCACCTTTCGCGAATGGCGCCCGGTCGGCGTCGAAGAGTACGGCTACGTCGCCCCCGATCCGCTCAATCCCAATCTCATCTATGGCGGCAAGGTCAGCCGTTTCGACCGCACCACGGGACAGGTGCAGCACGTGGGGCCGCAGGTCGGCCGTTCCGGCAAATATCGCTTTTTGCGAACCGCGCCGCTGCTGTTTTCGCCGGTCGATCCGCACACCCTCTATCTTGGCGGCAATGTGCTGTTCAAGACGGCGAACGGCGGCCAAAGCTGGGACATCATTAGCCCGGATCTTACGCGCGAGAAGCCGGACGTGCCGGAGAGCATCGGCATCTTTCGCAAGCCGGAAATGGCGAGCCAGCCACGCCGCGGCGTCATCTATACTGTGGCGCCCTCGTACCAGGATGGGAACACGATCTGGGCCGGGACCGACGACGGCCTGATCCATGTCACCCACGACGGTGGCAAGACCTGGACGAACGTAACGCCGCCGGACGTGACTTCGTGGAGCAAGGTCTCCATCATCGACGCGGGCCGCTTCGACTCGGCCACGGCTTATGCGGCGGTGAACCGCATTCGCCTGGACGACCAGCGGCCGCACATTTATCGCACGCACGACGGCGGCAAATCCTGGCAAGAGATTGTCCGCGGCCTGCCGGACAATGCGCCCGTCAATGCGGTCCGCGAGGATCCGCTGCGAAAGGGATTGCTGTTCGCGGGTACGGAACGAGCCGTGCATGTGTCCTTCAATGACGGCGACGATTGGCTGCCCCTGCGCCTCAACATGCCGGCGACTTCGATTCGCGACCTCGTGATTCATGATGATGATGTGGTGGTCGGCACGCACGGGCGATCGTTCTGGATTCTGGATGACATTACGCCGCTGCGGCAATTGAACGGGGACATAGCGACCGCGGACGCTCACCTGTTCCAACCGCAAGTCGCAACCCGCGTGCGCTGGAACATGAACACGGATACGCCGCTGCCGCCCGAAGAACCCGCTGGGAAAAACCCGCCGGACGGCGCCATCATCGATTATTACCTGAAAGCCGCGCCCACCGGACCCGTGACGCTGGAAATTCTCGACAGCCACAACAAACTGGTTCGGCGTTACGCCAGCACGGATAAGCCCGAACCCGTGGCCGAAAAAACCCTGGACATCCCGACTTACTGGATTCGGCCGCCGCGGCTTCTCTCTGCCGAGGCCGGCGCCCACCGTTTTATCTGGGACCTGCACTATCCGCCGCCCGCAGGTGGGCGACGCTCTTATCCGATGACTGCCATTTTCCGGGACACGCCGAGCGAACCGCACGGGCCATGGGTAATGCCCGGCAAATATCTGGTGAAGCTGACGGCGAACGGGCACGACTATACACAGCCCTTGACCATCCGGATGGACCCGCGCGTGAAGACGCCGATGGGAGAGCTGGCCCAACAATTCACGCTCTCCGTGCAATGCTACGATGGCATGCGCCAGGCACACGATGCTATCGAGCAAGTTAGAAAGCTGGGCGCGCAGCTACGGAAAGTCGCCGAGCAGGCCGGAGACGGCGACCTGGGAAATGCCATCGAGACACTCGCCAAAAAGATCGCGGCGCTGGAAGGGGCCGCGTTTGGGCGGCGCGGCATGAGGGAACGACCGGCAGCGACGCCGGAACCAACCTTGTCGCGCGTGCAGGCAGAGCTCGGCAGCATCCTTGAACTTCTTCAGAGCGCCGATGCACCACCGACTGCGCAGGCGGTGACTGCTTCTGCAGCGGCCGCGCAGACGCTTAGCACCCTGTTGGAGCGTTGGAACACACTGCGAACCAAGGATGTCAAGGCCCTGAACGAGCGGCTACAAGAAGCCAAGCTCCCGCCGCTCGCGCCCTGAGCGGGATTCTTCCATTCTTCATTCGCTTTTGCAAAAAGTTTTCGGGAGAATGCTTGACAGGGTATATGTCGCCGTGTTATACAGATGTTCACTTAACGCAGGGTTACAGCTAAAAGGCCCATGCGCGACTACGGTATCCAGGCGGAACCGGGCTGGGCTACAGCTACCACCCAGGAGACGCTCCTATGAAGACGAGAGTGTTGCGGTTCATCTGCTGCGGTCTTGTGCTCGGTGCGTTGACGTCAGCGCTCGTGGCCCAGCCACCCATGCCCAAGCCGGGACCCGAGCATGACATGCTCAAAAAACTCGAAGGTGACTGGGACGCTGCCGCCAAATTCGGCGACATGGAATCGAAGGGCACTGCCACCTACAAAATGGGCCTCGGCGGCTTCTGGCTCCTGCTGGATTACAAGGGTGACTTTGGCGGGATGAAATTCGAGGGCAAGGGAGCCACCGGCTACGATCCAAACAAGAAAAAGTATGTCTCGACCTGGGTCGATTCCATGAGTCCGTCGCTCATGACCATGGAAGGCGCCTTTGATAAAGAAGGCAAGACCTATACAGAGACCGGCGAAGGCATCGGTATGGATGGGAAACCTCAGAAGATGAAGTCCACCATCGAGTTCAAGGACAACGATACCATGCTCTTCATCATGTACACCGTCGCGGAAGGCAAGGATCAGGAAATGTTCCGGATTAATTACACGCGCAAGAAGTAGCGCGCCATCAGCCGCGTCGGGGTTCGCCCAGTCCCGACGCCGGTTCTCTTCTTAGAGGTAGCTAAGCCAGGCGGCCCGCGAGCGCTGTTTGACTCCGGCGAACCAGTAGCAAAGCGGATACAGGATTGCAATAACGCCGACCCAGATAAGATAGACCACCCAAAGGCTATGGCCAAAATCCGTGGGCGGAGGCCGGTCCGGCACGGGAGTGCCATACAGCCAGTCAGCGCGGCCGAACTGCATATACGCAAGGAGAATCCCCACGCCTTTGATCAAGTAAAAATGCAAAATGTAAAAGAATAACGGCACGCGGCCAAACGTTACCAGGAATCTGCCCAACGGCCCCGATGGCCGGTCGAAGAGGGCGACAGCAGTGATCGCCGGCCCGAGGGTCATCAGCAAATAGCAAAGCGAGGGCGGGTACTTCTGACAGTTGACAAAGGAAAAGATGGTCATGAGCCAATCTTTTTGCTTCGCCCAGGGGCCGGGCTGTCCCGGTTGCTGCGCGATTCTATCGCCGTAGAGGTTGCTGTAACGTAGGGCGATGAACACGAGAATGAGCGCGAGGCCGAGCCCGAGCACTTCCTTGCGGCGCCGGTGCGGCTCCAGGAGCATCAAGGCGCCGAAGCCATAGCCGGCAGCCAGCACGCCGATCCACGGCACCAGAGGATATGCCGGGGCAAAATCCCTCCCGGCGAATAGATGCAACGTCTCGCCAGTATGCAAAATACGCCAGAACCAATGGAATTCACCCCAGTCTGCTGCCTTCACAGGATCGAACAAGTTGTGAAAGAGAATCATCGAAACACCGAACACGCTGACAAACGAGGTTGGCAAAAAAACCAACCCGGCCAGAACGATCATCGAGCAGCCGATGGCCCAGATGACCTGGCCGACCGAGACGTTGTCATTGAGGTTGAGGACCCAGCTGAAACGAATTACCGTAAGCTCCAGCAAGATAAGCCAAAGACCCCGGCTCAGAAGGAACCAGGCCAGCTGCCCCTTGCTCTTGCCCCGTGCGCCATACAAAAAGGCGCCTGTGCCGGCCAGGAAAACAAACGTGGGTGCGCAGAAATGGGAGATCCAGCGGGTGAGGAAATACGGAGCAGTTGTTTTCGTCAAATCGGTCGCATCGATCGGCGTGCCGGGTAGGAAACTTTTGACATGGTCGAGCGCCATGACGACCATGACCAGCCCGCGCAGCAGGTCAATGGAATCCAGACGCTGCCGCGCCGGCTTCACGTTGACAATTGACGGCGCTTGATCGGCATCTGGCTGCAGTTTCGGCGCGAGTCGTGTCATGGGAGTGAGTTTGTTAGGGCGCGAACAAAAGTAAACGCCGGGCGTCTATTCTACGGTTTTTTTCTCAGTCTGGAACAACAGAGGCTTAGCATCGCAACATGGCCGAGCAGCTTCACTATACTCCGCTCCATCGCAGCACCGCCGTGGGCATCACGGACGTGCGCTGCCGTCCGGCAAGCTGCGCCTGCGGCGCCGAGGAAGAATCAACGAGTCACAGCATCGCCTTTCCGCGCGCGGGCGTCTTTGTCAAACACGTGGGCCGGCAACAGGTCGTTGCCGATTGCAACCAGGTGATGTTTTTTAACGGCGGCGAGACCTATCAGGTCAGCCATCCCGTTCTGGGCGGAGATGACTGCACCAGCTTTGCGTTTGCGGAAGACATTCTGCT
>DASZFN010000762.1:0-12561 GCA_035939715.1 Gemmataceae bacterium
TGCCGCTCATCACCAGCGCTCTCATGGGCACGAGCCATTTCATGATCGGCAACTGGTGGTGGGTGACGGCCCTCGTGGTGTTCGCCTGCATCGCTTACCGGCGCTGGGCCAGAACCGAGAACGGCCGCGTGCGTGTCGATAATTTGCGGCTGCACATCCCCGCCGCTGGCAAGATCTATCTGAACTTCGCCCTGTCGCGCTTCACGCGCATCCTGGGCACCTTGCTGCATAATGGCATCCCGATCTTGCAGGCCCTGCGCATCGCCAAGGATTCCACCGGCAACCGCGTCCTGACCCAGGCCATCGAGAAGTCCGCCGAGAATATCCGCTCCGGCGATCCCCTGGCCGCGCCGCTCGCCGCCAGCAAGCACTTCCCCCGCGACGTGGTCGAGATGATCTCCGTCGGCGAGGAGAGCAACAACCTGGAGAAAGTGCTCGTCGATATTTCGGAAGCCCTGGAAAAGCGCACCTCACGCCAGCTCGAGCTGTTCGTGCGCTTGCTGGAGCCGATGATGCTGCTCGTCATGGCGGCGGTGACCCTGGTGGTCGTGGCCGGCCTGCTGCTGCCGGTGTTCAAGATGAGCCAGACGGTACGCTAGTGCCGAGAACTCCTTGCACCCTTGAAGCCGTTATCACCGATCAAGCTCCAATTTGTTATGCATGCACACATAGGACGCAAAGCAAATCAATGTGCATAACAATTCCGCTGTGTCTTTTCTAAACCTAACCACTTCTGCCCGAATGTTTTATTGCATTTCCAAGCTTGTTAGCAGAAACTGACCCTGCAAAATGCGTGCATAACAAGTTGCATGACAAATCGTCCCTGTTCCCTGGCCGGGTCGCGGCTAAACGAACGGTGGAACGCCGGCGCTGCTGAGCTTTCAGGCGACACGGTGTGAAGGTAAGATACGGGGGTCGGCACGAACTTACTCTCCACTTAAAAGAGAATAACACCGTCATGCGTTTGTCACCTATTGGCCGCGAGATCCTTGCCGCGGGTTGTATTTGTTTTGCCGGGCTCACTATCGGCTCCGCGGGCAGCGCCGAGCCGCCTGCCGCCGCGCACCTTACTGGTAAGGTTCACGACGCCGCAGGCAAGCCGGTCTCCGCCGCCAGAGTGAGTATTAGCCAACGACCGGGCGAGTTGGCGTCGCCCGACCGGCTCGTCGCCATTACAGGCAAGGACGGCGCCTTTTCCCTTTCGATCAATATCGCAGCGAACAAGACCTTTGTGGTTCGCGAAGTGTGGGCTGAAAAGAGCGGCTTCGTGCGCGCGGAGGATCGAGCGCTCCATGAACTAAAAGCCGGCGCGACGCTGGCGCTGGATTTTCGGCTGGCGCGCGGCGAGGTGCTGGCGGGCAATGTCGAAGTGCCCCTGTCGCTCAAGGAGCGCAACGCGGGCGTGCAGATGACCGATCGCCAGTTTGCGCTGGTCGTATCCGGGCCGTCCTTCGCGCAGACGCATGTCACCGCCAAGGGCGGGAACTTCAAGCTCTGGGTCCCGAAAGGGGAATATGCCGTCGAAGTGCGTACGCTTGTGCCCGCCGCGGTCGTGGTGAAGCCGCGGAAGGTGAAATCCGGCTCGAGAAACCTGGTGCTGCGCAACCAGTTCCTCTCCGAGCAGGAGTTGGCCAAGGCTTTCGATGCTCTTTGGGAAGAAATGGACAGCAAATATAGCTATTTCTTCCTGAAGAAGGACCTGGACTGGAAAGCCTTGAAGGAGAGCTATCGCCCGCAGGCCATGCAGGCCGTGGGCCTCTATGAGTTTGCCGAAGTCCTGGCGGACATGCTCGCGCATCTCGAAGACAGCCATGTATGGATCGCCATGCCGGGAGAACGGCTGGACACGTACAGCAATCCCGGACACAGCAACCGCAATCTCGCCGTCGCGCTGGCCGCCCTGGAGACGCCCACCAAGTGCGGTGACTTTGCCCTGGTCGGCAAGACCCGCGCGGACGGCTACGGCTATTTCCTCATGACCAAGCAAAGCGGCGCCACGGAAGAGACCGTCCGCCAGGCAGTGAAGGCGCTTCGGCAGTTGCAGGACGTGCCTGGCTTCATCGTGGATCTGCGCGAAGCCAACGGCGGCAATGAGGCTTTCGCCCGGCAGATCGCCGGCCTCTTCTGCGGCAAGCAGACGGTCTACGCCAAGAGCAAGTTCCGCAGCGGCAAGAAGCACGACGACTTTGGCCCGGTCTTTGATCGCGTCCTGCCGCCGTCGGACCGTCCCTATCTCAAGCCGGTCGTCTGCCTGTTCGGCCAACGCTGTGTTAGCAGCGGGGAAGGCTTTGCCCAGATGATGAAGTCGCTGCCGCAGGTGACCACGGTCGGCGAACGCACGCGCGGCGCCAGCGGCAATCCGGGCGGCTTCCGTTTACCGGGCATGGATGTGACGGTGTGGTTCTCGCGCTGGGTGGACTTGATGCCGGACGGCAGCACGTTCGAAGGCGAAGGCATTGCCCCGGAAGTCATGGTCGAACAACCGCCGGAGGCCTACCAGGACCGCGACCCGACGTTGGAGAAAGGCCTGGAAGTGCTGCGGCAGAAGGTGTGGGACGCCAAGAAGTGAATCGCCTCAAGAAGACAGCAGATCATCCCAGGTAGCCACATCGTGTATGCGAGTAACCAGCTGCTCTAGCCGACTGACCGAGGTAATCGCTTCGATGGCTGAAAGGTTCCTTGCACTGGGCATCCCGTAGCGCTTATTCCCCAGTGCGAGCAAGATCTTTTTAGAAGCCTGCACGGCCCCCTGCACGGCCCCTTCAGCGCGCCCCTCGATTCTTCCTTCGTCCAGAATGGCCTGATACGTCGCCGACTCTTTCATAGCCTGGACTCCTTGAAGCAATTCAGTCGCCACCTCACGAGTATAACGCAGCCCCATCAGAATAAAAGTCGAGGTCCATAACTTGGCCTCTTCGCCCGGTGTCGCCTCGTGGCTGATCCGGTCCTTCAAGCGATCGATTACGGCGGGCAGCATGGGTTCCGCTTCGTCCGTCAACGGAGCCAACGGCAGAGTTCCCAACCCACCATCCAGCAGCTTGGCAAGCGGCTGCTGCCAAACCCGAAGCACTTGAAAGCGAAAGTCCAAAGAGCCGTGACCACTGGGCGGCTGGTACTGTATCAGCCCCGTCATGCCTGGATCTTCCGCTTCCCGGCGCAGCAAAACCACGACGCTATGCACGGGCAACTCGTGGCGCTCGTGCAATAGAACATTATACTTCAACAGCCGCCGCGCTAGCTGCCGGTCGCGGCTTGATTGCAGTTCCAAATGAAGCAGCCAGGCATTGGCGTCCTGAATGCGTAGGACCTTGTCCGCCTGGGCGCTGACCGTGGATAGTTCCGCTTCAATCACCTCCACGCCCCCGCCCTGACTTATGTCGAGTTGCACGAGCCAATCCCTGGGGTAAGTTTCCAGCAAGTCCTTGCCGGCCGCATCAAATGGCAATGACATCGTTAACCCTCGTCGGCGATTGAGCAGCGTGTTTCTTCGCGTTGGCCGCTTTGACCGCCGCTCAGTATATGCCGCAAAAAAGATAAATCCGGCAGAATTGTCTTCCCACAGCCCGCAGCGCCGTGCGATAATTAGGCCTAATCACCCACCGCTAAGCCGTTAGCGCGCGGCCGGACTGGCGTCAGTCCTTCCGGAGTGCTGCCGGTCAGACTTTGCCAGGTTTGCCTGGCCGTCTTCCGTGAAATAACTGTAAGATTCATAATTCCTTAAGGTTCGGCGTGGTAATGTTAGTGAGGCAAAGTGCCATTCAAAATAAGGGGGATCCAGCCATGTTAATGCGCGAAAGACGCGCCCCGGTGCGCGGCGGCTTTACCTTGATGGAAATCTTGGTCGTGGTTGCCATTATCGTTGTCATGGCAGGTGCGGCCGTGCCCATGTTCATGAAGTACCTCGAAGATGCAAAGTCGGACCGGGCCTGGCAAGATTCCGTGACGCTTGCCCATGCCGCGGAAGCCTACAAATTATCGCATGGCGGCAATCCGCCTGAATCACTGCAGGTGCTGACACAGGTCGATGAGAATGGCCATGCCGTTCTCGAAGCGAAAAACCTGATCGATCCCTGGATGAAAGAATACCAGTACTCCCCGCAAGGCACGCACGGAACCACGGACAAGGTCGAAGTATGGTCGACGGGGAAGCTTGGCAATTCGATGATCGGCAGCTGGATGGCAGGTCCGCGCGACGGTAAATAGCAACGACGCGCTCAAGGCTTGTGTGCCTGCCGGAGCGCGCAGGCGTTTGCAAACTAATCCTGCGTTCGAAGCGAATGGCAAATGATGGGAGAGCGCAGCAATGGCAAGGAATCGATCTTGCTCGGGGTATGCGCTCTCCCTGCGTCTTCGCGTTCGTGACTCGCGCGAGGCGTTCACGCTGTTTGAATTGATTCTGGTGATGGCGCTCATTGTCCTCCTCAGCGCCGCCATCTACCCCAATATCGAAGCCATGTACGGCGATTCCAAGGTGACCGCCTCCGGCGATATGATCCGGGCGGCCTGGGCCGAGGCACAGGCGCATGCCATGAACGAAGGCCGGCCCTATCGCTTTGCCGTCCGTCCCTACACGGGCGACTTTCGCGTGGCGCCCGACGGCACGGATTACTGGTCGGGAGGTGCCGGCGCCCCGGATACTCATGATCCCGCCAACCCCATCCTGGTACAGGAGACGACGTTGCCCAAGGGCGTTCGCTTTGGCGCCCCGGAGACCAGCAGCCTCAATCCAGGGAACAACAATGCATCCCCGGCGGCGGGCGGTTCCGATTCCGGGTCCGGTTCCTGGGACACCGTGGTGACCTTCCTTCCCGATGGTACGGCGCGTATTCAGGGCGACCAGCAGGACGCCTCCATCGTCATCAATGCCCGCGGGGCCAGGCCGCTGGAATGCCGGATACGCGGACTCACCGGCGTGATCACCGTGAAGACCGTGGAGGGCAAGCATCCATGAGACTGTCCCACTCACGATCCCGTAAACGGCGCGGTTTTTCCTTGCTCGAAGTCATCGTGGCCCTGGCGATCTTCCTGCTCGGGCTGGTCGGCATCGGTCAACTGATCACCCTGGGCGGCGACCGTGCCCTGGAAGTCCAGCAGCAATCGGAAGCGATTCAGCTTTGCCAGTCCAAGATGGCCGAGGTCATCGCCGGCGTTGTGCCCCTCGGTTCCCAGGCGGACACGCCCTTCGACGAGGACGCGGACTGGAAGTGGTCGATGGATGCCGAGCAGCAAGGCGATGCGGTCAACCTGTGGACGGTCAAGATTTCCGTGAGCCGGGCGGGACCGACCGGCAACAAGCTGGAAGCGACGCTGTCCCAGATGGTCTACGATCCGCAGCAACGCGGCAGCACCCTGGATGTGGTGGCCGCGGCGGCCGCGGCCAAACAGGCTAACAGCAGCAGTGCTGCGGCAGCCAGCCCGAGCACTAGCAGCGGCAACAATCAATCGAATCCGAGCTCCGTGTCGCCGCAAGTCGGTGGTGGCGGCAGTACCGTAAAGCCAACTGGCCCAACGAATCCGCAGCCGCCGTCGCCGCCTAGGCCGCCGTCGCCGCCTAAGCCGCCGGTTAAGCCCTGAAAGTAATCATGCTACTTCGTATCCTGCCAACCTGGAGATTCGGTAAGGCGGCAAAGCCATGTCGAGGGCTTGGAATGCCTCCATGGATTCGTCGCGGACGCTGTTCTTACCATGGCGCACGGCGCCGCCCGGCTTACACCTTGCTCGAGGTCCTGCTGGCCTCCGCCATCGGCGTGCTCCTTATGGGCGGCCTGTACGTGGCTGTCGATGTGCAGTTGCGTCACGCCCAGGCCGGTCGCGAAGTCGTGCAGCAGGGCACCCTGGCTCGTGCCTTGCTGGCGCGCATGACGAGCGACATCAACGCCAGTGTTGGGCCCGTCCAGCCTGTGGTGACCGGCTCGTCCGGCAGTTCCGGCTCCGGCGGCGGCGCGGGCGGCGCTATGTCCGGTGGCGGTGGCGGCGCAAGCGGCGGCACCAACGCCGGCTCCGCGAGCGGCGCCAGCGGGGCCTCAGGATCTGGAGCAGGCTCCACGGCAAACAGCACGCCTGCCGCTTCTTCTTCCGCGCCGGCGGGCACCGCCGCACAGATCAACAGTTTCCAGGGCAATAACGACGCGCTGGTCGTCACGGTGAGCAAGTGGCCACGCGAGATGGACCTTTCTCCCAACGCCTCTCCCGACTCGGAGCCGACCGGCGTCAGCGACCTGCGCCGCATCACTTACTGGGTGGCCGGCGGCGGCGGTTCGCCCCTGGGCCTGGCCCGGCAAGAGGTCAAGGTCGTGACTTCCAGCGATGCGAGCCTTGCACCCTCCATACCGCCGAGCGTCCCCGATGAAGCCTCGTACGTCATCGCGGAAGAGGTCAAGAACCTGCAATTTCAATACTGGGACGGCACGTCGTGGCAGGATAGCTGGGACAGTACCCAGGCCGGCGCGGACGGCAGCACGCCGCAAGGTCCGCCTCTGGCTATTGCCATTACCATGGACATCGCCCTGCCGGGCACGGGCAATGGCAACGGTCAGGACAGCCATCCCAAGGTGAAAAGCTATCGCCACGTTGTACCTATCCTGACCGCGAACGGCGCGACTCAGGCCAGCACCACCGGCACCACTACCACCCCGTAAAGCCATGCCTTGCCATCGAACCAGAATCAGAGGTCAGAGGTCAGAGGTCAGGGATCGGCGTTCCCGAACCGGGCCGTATACCCAGCGCACTGGCGGTCCGCGGCGACGAAAAGGCGTCGTCCTCATGATCGTGCTGGTCGTGCTCGTGGTGCTGTCGTTGGCGGCGTACAACTTCAATGAATTGATGACTTCGGAGGCCAGGGCCGCCGACAGTTATCGCCGGGCCATCCAGGCGCGGTCGTTCGCCGAGTCGGGCGGCATCTATGTCATGTCCGTGCTCAGCGATCCAAACGCCTTCAGCGGCTTCCTCAACAGCAACCCGTTCGATAATCCCGCGTTCGGCGGCACCATCGTCGCGCCCAATGACAACCCTAATCTGCAGGGCCGCTTCTTGATCATCGCCCCCATGGATCCGGACGATCAATCGGGCGGCGGCAAGCAGTACCGCAACGGCGTCATCGACGAGAGCGGCAAGATCAACATCAATGCTCTCATGCAGCTCGATCCCAGCGGCACCATCCTTTACAACGTGCTCATGCTGCTGCCCAACATGACCGACGAGATCGCCAATTCCATCATCGACTGGATCGATGCCGACGACACGCCGCGGCCCAACGGCGCCGAAAGCGATTACTACAGCAGCCTCAGCCCGCCCTACCAGGCCAAGAACGGCCCGCTCGACAGCATCGAGGAGCTGCTGTTCGTCAAGGGCGTCACGCCGCAATTGCTCTATGGCAACGACCTCAACCGCGACGGCATTTTCGAGCCCGAAGAGGACGACGGCACCGGCGCCTTCAACCCCGGTTGGGCCGGCTACCTTACCATCTATAGCCGGGAGCAGAACGTCGATTCCACCGGCGCGCCGCGCATCTTCGTCAATGGCTCGGACCTGCAAGGCCTTTACAATCAACTGAGCACAGCCTTGAGCCAGGATCTAGCGAACTACATTGTCGCCTATCGCATGTATGGTCCGGCCGCGACGACGTCAGGATCCGGAGCGGGAGCCGCAGCAGGTTCGACGGGCAAATCCGGTACCGGCACGGGCGCAGGCAACAACAATACATCCAGCGGCCCCAAAACGGGCGCGACGGGACAGAGTGCGGGATCGAGCGGTATGGCAGGCGGGGCCGGCGCGGGTGCAACCGGGGGCGCCGGCGCAGCTGGGAGCACGGCAAGTCGCGGCACCATGACGTTGTCGCGGAATTCGTTGGGCAATCTTTCGCAGGGCCAGCCGAAACCCATCGCTTCGCTCTATGAATTGATCAACAGCTCGGTATCCATCCCCAGCACGACGCCGAACGACCAGCCGACCATCTATCCCAGTCCGCTCAACACGTCCACGCTGGCCACGCTGCTCCCGGAAGTTCTCGACAAGCTTACCACCGTCAACGGCGGCGAGATGCCGGCCCGTGTCAACGTGCTCACGGCGCCGCGAGCGGTGCTGGCGGCCATGCCCGGGCTGGCCGAGAGCGATGTGCAAAACATCCTGTCCAACCGCCCCGGTTCGTCCGCCATTGACGGTTCCGACACGAGTTTCCAGACCCCGGCCTGGCTGATCACGCACGCGAACCTCAACCCAAAAACGTTGCAGTCGCTGGACCGCTATATCACGTCGCGCACGCAGGTATATCGCCTGCAGGCGCTCGGCTATTTCGACCGCGGCGGCCCGACCGCCCGCATCGAGGCCGTCTTCGACACCAACAACGGCCGCCCGCGCATGCTATACTGGCGCGACATTACTGAGCTCGGAAAGGGATTTAACCCCCAAGCGCAAAACTAGCCCGAAGCGCAAGCGAGGCAGTTATGACCATGCCTCTCGGCTACTTGCTAACCTGGACAACTTATGGAACCTGGCTTTCCGGCGATGAACGAGGGTGGGTCGAATCCGGCAAGTTTGGAGTCAAACCCGGCGACCCGAATCGCCAGGAATTGGCCGAGTACCTTATGATTGATGACGCAGTAACATTGGATCCTGATCAACGTCGCGTTGTGGAAGATACGATCCGGGCCCATTGCCTGATACGCCAGTGGGAACTACACGCGGTGAACGCGCGCAGCAATCATGTTCACGTCGTGGTGTCGGCGGGCGTAGCTCCGGAGATCGTGATGAGTCAGTTTAAGGCCTGGTGCTCGCGCCGGCTGAGCGAACAGGCGGGGCTGGCGTCAGCTCCATCGAAGAACGGTGCGAAGCGATGGTGGACCGAACATGGGAGTACAAAGTGGATTAACGATGAGGAGTATTTGACGAACGCCATCCGGTACGTGCAGGAAGGACAGTGAAAACCAGCCCGAATGACAGTGAAGATGAACCAGCCCGAAGCGCGAGCGAGGAACGGTGGCCGGCCCTCGCTTGCGCTTCGGGCTGGTGAAGAATGTTTCAGAGGAGGATAGATTTGGCCCGCTTTTTAGCGATAGATTGGGATCACCAGCAATTGCATATCGTCGCCGCCACGGTGGGACGGGGCGGCGTGGTCGTGCAGCGCGCGGCGGTGTGGCAGGAGAGCCAGGATCCCGGCCCTGCCAATGCGGAAGCCCTCGGGCAACTGCTGCGCGAGCGCTTGCGCGCCGCGGGCATCGCCCCGGCGCCGGTCCTCGTCTCCATAAGCCGCGATCGCCTGATTCTGAAGGAAGTGAACCACCCCGCCGTGCCGCCGGCCGAGGAGCCGGCGATCGTGCGCTTCCAGGCCGTCAAGGAGCTGACCGATGCGGCGGAAGATGTGGTCATCGATTACACCTCCGTTGCCGAGCCGGCGCCGACCGGCGAACGCCGCTCCCTGGCCGTGATCGCCCGCCGTGAGCTGGTCAGCACCTACCAGACCCTTTGCAAGGCCGCTGGTCTCAAGCTGCTGGCTATGGCGCCGCGGCCGTACGGCTCACTGGCCTGCTTGCAACAGGTGATCGGCACCACCGGGCTCAC
This sequence comes from Gemmataceae bacterium, assembly GCA_035939715.1. Classification (GTDB taxonomy): domain Bacteria; phylum Planctomycetota; class Planctomycetia; order Gemmatales; family Gemmataceae; genus DASZFN01. Next base: position 9,556 of record DASZFN010000762.1, read on the forward strand.
GCCGCCCCCCGACCCGCCCGACGCCACCGTGGCCGTGCTCACGGTGACCGAGCGCTGGGCCGAGTTCTGCGTCGGCCGGGGCGAGCAACTGCTGCTGGCGCGCTCGCTGGCCATCGGCGCCACGCTGGCGGGCGAGGTCCGCCGCAATGTCAGCGTGTTCTCCGGACAGTCCTCCGACCGGCCGGTGAAGGCGGTCTATGTTTCCGGCAGCGCCGAGCACGCCGCCCTGTGCGAGCGCCTCGAGCAGATGCTCGAGACGCGCGTCTACCTCATGGATCCCTTCGCCGGCGTGGATCGCCCCGAGTTCCCGCAGGCGCATCGCGGCGGCTTTGCCGGCGTGGTCGGCCTGGTGCACGCCTGGTCCAAAGGCCTGCCGATCAATTTCGTCCGCCCCAAGCAGCCGAAACCGCAGCGCGATCCGAACAAGCGCAAGCTGCTTCTCGGCGCCGGCGTGGCGGCAGCCGTGCTGGTAGCCGCCTTCTCTCTTTGCTACAGCAAGCTGGACGCGAAAGAGGCGGAGTTGGCCGCCCTGGCGACTCAGAAAGTCAGCCTGGATCAGCAACTCACGAAACTGGAGGAAGAGGCCAAGCGCATCCAGGCCCTGGACGGCTGGGCGCAAGGCGAGATCGTCTGGCTCGACGAGTTGTACGACCTGACCGCGATCTTCCCCGACACCAACGCCATCCGCGTGACCAACCTGGTTTGCGAGCCGCTCACCGTCTCGGCCAAGGGCAAGTCCGGCCCGGTGGCGAAGATGGTGATCAACGGCATCACGAACGGCCTCGAACCGCTGGACGAGTTGCGGAACAAGTTGATCGAGGAAAGCAACTACAACGTCGACGCCAAGCGCGTCAATCAGAATCGCTCGGGTCTCGAGCGCCTCCGCTTTTCCCTGCAGTTCAGCAACGACGTGGGGGTAATGAGGCGGCCCCGGGAGAAGTACACGCTGCACATCGAGGAAAATGAGCGCGGCCGCGGCGGCTTCGAGTTCAACGGAGGGGCGCCATGAGTCCACGCGAACGCCTGCTGGCCGTCTGCGTCCTCCTCGTCGTCGTGCTTCTCGTCGGCGGCTTCCTGTTTCACAGCCTGTTCCTGGGGCCGCTCGAGCAGCACAACCAGGAAATCCAGGCCATGCGCCAGCAGATTCAAACCAAACAGGACCGCGTTCGCCAGATTGAGGCGGACCTGCCCCGCCTCGACCGCATGCGGCGCATGAGCTTGCCGGCCGAGTCCGACAAATCCAGGCGGCAATATGGAGATTTCCTCAGCGAGCTGGCACGCGACAGTGGCTTCCCGCCCAGCACCAGCATCGTCCCGCCCCGGCAAGTCGATGATAAGTCGGCGCCGGCCATCAACAAGACGCCGATTTACAAGAAGCTCGACTACAACATTCAGGCGCACACGAGCCTGAGCAACCTGGTGACCATGCTGGAGAAGTTCTACAAAACGGGGCTCTTGCACCAGGTCAAGAAGCTGTCGATCGTGCGGCCGCTCACTCCCGGACAGCAACCGACCGACCTGGACATCACCATTACCGTGGAGGCGCTGATCCTGGACGGCGCGGAAAAACGCCCGGACTTGTTGCCCGGCATTTCGCCCAAGCTCTGGGAGCTGGACGTGATTGCGGGGCTGCGCGGCGCTCCCACGGCGGTTACGTTGTTGCCGTGGCTGTGCGGTCCGACCGGCCCATTTGGTCCCGGCACGCTGGCGCGCAAGAACACCGACTACGCCGCTATCGGCGACACCAACATCTTCCTCGGACCGACCCCGCCGGAACGCAAGGCGGAGGAAGTCGCCGTGACGCGGTTTGTGCTCCTCAACCACATCACGCACAACGACAAGCGCTGGGAGGCCTGGCTCTACAACCGCTATGACAACAAGTGGACCCGGCTCCGCGCCGAGGCAGGTTTTGATTTCTTCCGCATCCTGAACGAAAAGGGCGATACCCTCGTGCGCGGCAAGGTGGTGACCATTGACCCGCGCGAGATCGTTTTCAAGGTCGACGACACCTACTACTCGGTACACATAGACCAGACGCTCGACGACGCGATGAAGAAACCGCTGACCAGCGAGCAACGCAAGGCCGTGCAGAAGCCGGCGCCGCCGATGGTGAACGGCAATGGCAACGGCAACGGCATCAAGCTGGCGCCGGCGGTGCTGAATTTCAAGAAGTAAGGTGGTTTACAAATGCCACGGCCTTGTGCCGTGGTCGGTTACGTTGGTTTCTACGGGAGGGGTGCTTTGCACTCTTCGGATGCCACGGCCTTGTGCCGTGGTATTTCACGTTGCTTCTGGCGAGTGACGCATAGCAGCCAACGTGAGCGACCACGGCACAAGGCCGTGGCATCACAAGATAAGAATGTGCTGCGGTTATGTAGATGCGACCGTAAGCACCACGGCGCAGGGCCGTGGCATTGAGAAATACCGGGGCGTAAAGCGGGTGCCGAAACCCGCCGGTTTGTCGGCCTGGGAGATGTTTTCTCATTAGTTAAAAGTGAAAAGGCCCCCAACGATGTTCAAGAACCTGCGCCGGCTTTGCCGATTGTTACGAAAATAGGGGTGCCACGGACGGTTGCGCGCTCAATGCGCTCTTTTGGCGAATATAATAACGTTTGGTTTCAAGTGGATAAGGGTGGTGCATCACGTCACATCTCACGCATAAACGGCAGGGTACGCTCATGAGCAAAATTAGCAGCATCTTGGGGCCGCGCGGTCTGGTCGTGGGAACCCTGGTCGCCCTGGGAACCTGGGAGATCGGCGCCCTCGCCGCGGGACCGGATAACTCCCCGGCGGTGGCCCAGGCATCCTCCGAGGAGTTCGCCCAGGCCGGCGCCGATAAGGCGCCCAAGGCGGAGCCGGAGAAGCGCTTTGCTTTCGAGATGCGCGGCACTCCCTGGGACAAGGTCATGGAATGGCTGGTGGATATTTCCGGCGTTCCCTTCGGCAGCATCGAAAAACCTACCGGAACCTTCACCTTCATTACGCCCAAGACTCGCAAGGAAGGCT
>DASZFN010000763.1:0-2432 GCA_035939715.1 Gemmataceae bacterium
GAGCGAAACCGCGCCGCCGGAGCCCACCGTGACGACGTTTGACGAGAGCCGCTACGACGCGCTGGAGGAACAGCTCGCGGACATCAAACAGGATATCAAGACCCTGGAAAAGGAGATCCCCGAGCGAACCCATGCGCAAAGACACTGGAAGACCGCTACCCTTGAGGAGTTGACGAAGGAATATGCCAAGCAACTGCAAGGCCGGAAAATGACGGAAGGAATTCGCGCGCGCCAGCTCATTGCCTTGGAGCAGGACCTGCCCATCCTCTCCGCCATCCTCAGGCAGGATCGCGAAGACCGCGATGCGATGGAAAAAGAGAAAGCCAAGTTGAACGTCGATACCGCCGGCGAAGAGCGGCGCATGACGGACCTCAAGGCCAAGCTCGATCGCTCCATCGCCGACTGCGACATGCTGATCATCCCGCGCATGACGATGCGAAACGTGGCCGCTAGCGACCGCATTCCCAATCGCTTTTACAAGCTCGATGAGGCCCAGGTGGCGGCCGTCAAGGACTTCATCAAGGCCGGCAAACCGGTGCTCGCTTGTTTCGGACCGGCGAACGAGCCGCCGGAAGAGGCCATGCGCTTCGCGCAAATGACACAGGCCGGGCCCGATGGACTGGAGGACCTTTTCAGAGCACTGGGCATCCGTTTTGGCAAGGAAACGATCCTGTTCAATGCGGAAACCAAGGCGTTCGCCGAACGCCGCTCGGGCTTGCTGTTTCCCGGCGCCGACATCCAGGTGCCGCCGGTCGAGTTTGAGCCGCTGCCGGACGCCGCGCGCGTCCTCCTGCGGCGTGAGACGGCCACGCCTCCGAAGCGCAATCGGCTTCTGGAAAGCATGCAGATTGCCGCCCACAGCCGGGGTGAAAAAACCCTCGATCTGCGCGTGCGCAATCCCCGGCCCATCTATTTCGACCCCGATCGCCCGGCGACGCTTCAATCCGAACCGGAATTCATGACGACCAATGCGGCAAGCTGGAACGAGCCTGATCCGTTCCCGACCCGTGAGCGTACGCCGCGTTTTGAACCGCCCAAGGCGGACGATCCGAACAAGGGCACGCTGGACGAGAAACGCCGCGGCCCGTTTCCCATCGGCGTTGCCGTGGAAACGTCGGCGCCGCGCACCTGGTACGACGACGCGAAAGCCGCGCCGGCCCCCGTGCGGGTGGCGGCGATCGGCAGCGGCGGCATTTTTACGGGCGCGGAACTGTCTCCGGCCAGGGAAGAGTTGCTGCTGAATACTTGCAACTGGCTGCTGGGGCGGGATGATCTTCTGCCCGCTCCAGGCCGCCCGTGGAGCTATCCGCGCGTCCTCTTGAGCGACAAGGCCCATGACGTGTGGCACTGGGGAACCTGGATCGGTTTACCCGCGCTCTTCACTTTCCTGGGCTTGATCGTGGTGATGTGGAGACGTTTGCGCTGATGATCTTGTGGCCGAATAGAGAGCACTGCTGATGAATTTCCGAACGACCCTTTTGCTGCTTATTCTGGTTGGCGCGGGCGCACTCGGTTGGTGGCTATCTGTAAAGAACGAGAAACCGCCTACCGCGAACGCGGGCATCAACAACAGCCTGAACCAGGAGCTGTTGCCCGATAAGCTGACCAAGATTGAAGTTCATCACGCGGGCAAACAGCTTGTCCTGGAAAGGCTCTCTGGCCGGGACTGGTCCCTGCCCGGCAGTTGGCCCACGCGCAAGCAGGCAGTCGATGAACTCATCAACACGGTCGCCAGCCTGTCCTCGACGCGGTTTACGCCCCTGGAACCGCAGACGGATTACGGCCTCGACAAGCCGGCGCTGGAAATGGTGGTCTGGTCGGGCAACCAGCAACATCGCTTGAAATTCGGCGAGGAGCAGTCGGGGAGCAACCGTTTTTCCCGTGCCACCTTTGTGCAAGTGGATGAAAACCCGGACGTTATCCGTCTGGCCCCTGGGCTGATTTCCATTCTGCAGCGGCCGCAAGATTATTACCAGCAACGCCGGCTCTTTTCCAGCGAGCGTGTCGCCAAGGATTCCTTCTCTCAGGAAAAGGTAGACCGTCTCGACGCCCAGTCGGTCGCCGTCAAGGGTTCCGGCGGCAACTATGTGCTGGCCAGGAAGGGAGACGAGTGGGACCTCACCGAGCCGGTTCACGATCGTGCCGATCCCGATAAGCTCAAGACCGTTCTCTCCAGTGTTCCCGATATCTGGGCCGAACAGTTTGTCGACAATGCCAAGAAGGACCTTGCAGAATATGGCTTGAAGAATCCCGAGCAGACGCTGCACGTTAACGGCAAAGGAACCGCCGAAATCACGCTTCTGATCGGCAAGAACGCGCGCACCAAAACGCGCACTGTGCTGCGGCCGGCGCCGAACATGGGCGGCCCTCCCATGCCGCCGCAACAGGAAGTCATTCACGAAGAGTATCGCTACGCCAAGCTGGCCGGCAAC
>DASZFN010000764.1:0-11322 GCA_035939715.1 Gemmataceae bacterium
GGCGGCTCGTATCGCGTCTATCGCCAGGGCACTCAGCTACGGCACGGGGAACTGCTGCGCACGGAAGCAGGCAAAGAGGTCGCGCGCGTGGACTTGCCGATCCGCTATCTCATCGGCTCGGGTCACTTCTGCCGCAGCTACCTGGTCGAGGTGGACGGCTTCCTGCACGAATCGCCCATCACCTGGTACGCCCAGAAGAAAAGTTGGGGCATGTCGCCCGGTTATGACGTGCCGGGCCACTGGGGCTTCGAGCGCGCCGTCAAGATTGGCTGCCTCAACTGCCACGTGGGCCGTGCGGAGCCGGAAGACGGTAGCGTGCACCGCATGATCATTCACGAGCAGCCGATTGGTTGCGAAAACTGTCACGGTCCCGGATCGAAGCACGTGGCCTTCCACCGCGCCGGCAAGCTGCGCGAAGGGGAGGAGGACCGCACCATCGTCAACCCAGCCAGGCTGTCGCGCGCGCGCCTCGAGGCCATCTGCGCCGTGTGCCATTTGAACGGCGTGGCCTCGATTCCTCTGCGCGGCCGCCAGGTCGGTGAATTTCGACCCGGCATGCTCCTGACCGATTATCGTACCGACTACCGTTTCGACACCGGCAGCGAACGCATGACCGTGGTCGGTCACATGCAGCAGTTGCGCCGCAGTCTCTGTTATCAAGGATCAAAAGATCTGAGCTGCCTTACCTGTCACGATCCGCATGCGCCGGAAAAGCCGAAGGACCCGATCGCCTTCTACCGGCAGAAATGCCTGAAATGCCATGCCGCCAAGGATTGCAGCCTTGCCACTGCGGAGCGCCTCAAGAAGAATGCCGCGGACGACTGCGTCGCTTGCCACATGCCGCGCGGCGACACGGACATTCCGCACGTAGCCTTCACGCACCATAAGATCGGCGTGCACCAGGAACCGGGGCAAAGCAACATGGGTGTCCGTGCCCCCGAGCTTGTCCCCCTTGAGGATGTAACTCGCCTGCCGCCAATCGATCAAGAGCGCAACCTGGGATTGGCCTATCTGCGCGTTTCCACGGAAGCCGATTCGCCCGACAGCGCCCGTTATCGGCTGCACGCACAGCAGCACCTGGAATCGGTGTACGGCGCGGGATTGCGCGACGGCGAAATAGCAGCGGCCTTGGCGGAGATTTACGCCAAGCAAGGCGACTATGCGCACGCCGCCGCCATGGCTCAGGAGGCGCTCCAGGCGAAGGAGCTGGCCAACGACCGCCGGGCCGTCGTTCATCTGGTACTGGCCAACTATCACATTCAGGAGCGCCAGTTCGCCCAGGCCGCCGGCTTGCTGGAAAAGCTCACCCGGATGCGCCGACACGCCGAGGACTGGCGTGTCCTTGGTCTCGTCTATCTCCAGCAAAACGAGCCAGCCAAGGCGGTGCAGGCGCTCAGTCAGGCCCTCGCCATCCGCCCGGAGCGTGCGGAGATTCATCTTGGATTATCCCAGGCCTACGAACAGCTCGGAGATCGTCCGAATGCGGAAGCGCATCGCGAGAAGGCGCAGTGGCTGATGCAGCATCAAGCGGCAGGGGTTAGGGGTTAAGGGGCAGGACATAGAGAAGGCACCGCGCTCTTTCGCCAACGCAGTTAGCCAGCTAGAAATCACCAGAAGTTGAATTAGGTGACTTAGGGCGGAATGCTCGGGGGGACCGTGTCGTCTTATCCAGTGATGACCCCGGCAGAGGTCGCACGGCTCATTGATGCCCATGCCGCTCCGCTTGTGCTGTGCGCGCGGCAGTGGTGCGCGGAGCCGGAGGACGTCGTGCAGGAGGCGTTTGTCAAACTGGTCCGCCAGAGCCGGCCGCCGCTGGACGCCGTTGCCTGGCTCTACCGCGTGGTACGCAATGGGGCGATCGACGTCTCCAAGATGGCCCGGCGGCGGCAACGGCGCGAGTCGGCGGTCGCCCGGCCGGTGCGCTGGTTCGTCGAGCCGGAGGTGGACGGCCTGGACGCCGAGACCGCCGTGGCCGCTCTGGAGCGGCTCGCGGTGGAGCAGCGCGAGGTCATCGTGGCCCGCCACTGGGGCGGCTTGAGCTTTGAACAAATTGCCGAGGTAGTCGGCTGCTCGGCCAGCACCGCCTTCCGGCGCTACACGGCCGGGGTCGAAGCGCTCCGCAAGCAACTGGGGGTGATATGTCCGAATCGTTCCTCGAGCGCATGAGCCGCTTCACGCCCGATGCCGGCAAGTTGGACCGCGACGCCTTGCTGTTCGCGGCCGGCCGCGGCTCGGCCCGCCCGAACCGCATGTGGAAAAGTTTGGCCGCCGTGCTGGCCGGCACCCAGGCGCTGTCGCTCGTCCTGCTGTGGCCGCATGAGGCCCCGCCCGTGGGCGGTATGCCTCTTCAGGTCGCCACCTTGCCGGCAGCCGATGGCAGAGTTCCGTCAGCGGCCGAAGAGTTCGTGAGCCCCGGCGTGTGGTCGGCTCGGCATAGCCTGTTGGAGTCCGAGCCGGAAGACCGGCCGGCCGCCGGCGAAACATTTATCGATGACGGCCCGCCCTTACGGGCCTTCGCTGCACCGCCCGCGTCAATTTTGAACTGATTTGTCGAGCCCATGTTCTGGTCTTTCGTAGGACGGATTGTCCTACCCGGGGAGTCTTTTTCTCTTGCCAGGAGTTATTCCGTGTGCCGAACACTTCTCTGTTGCACCGCACTCACTGTCTTCCTTTGGCCTTGCCGCGCCGACCAGCCGGCGACCAGTAACCCGGAAACGCTAATCCGGCTGAGTGTGGCGCCGGCCTCGGCCCCCAAACCGGCGCTGCGCTACTTGCTCCTGCCCGACCTGAGGGAGATGAATCCCGGCAACCCAATCCACAACTACTTGAAATGTTTCATGGAACAACAGAAGTTCTTCTTCGACAAGGAGGCCTTTCAACGCCGCGACAAGCTGCTGGCCATGCCCCTCAAGGAGTTGCCGGCGCAGGAGCTGCAGGATTACGGCGGCTTCGCCTTGCGCCAGGCCGACTGGGCCGCCCGCCTCGACCAGCCCGACTGGCAGATCCTCCTGAAGATGAAGGCCGAGGGCATCGACGTGCTGCTCCCCGACGTGCAGCAGCTCCGCAGCCTGGCTAACGCTCTCAAGGTGCGCTTCCGTGCCGAGGTCGCCCTGGGCCGCTTTGACGACGCCATCCGGACGGCCAAGACCATGTTCGCCATGTCGCGTCACCTGGGCGAACACCCGACGTTCATCGGCAACCTGGTGGGGATTGCCGTCGCCACCGTGACCATCGGTCCCCTGGAAGAGATGCTGGAGCAGCCCGGCTGTCCCAACCTTTACTGGGCGCTGACGCGCCTACCCAGTCCCCTGGTTTCCCTGGAGCGCGGCTCGGAAGGCGAGCGCGTGTGGATCCAACCGACATTCCACGATCTGGATGAAAACACCCCCATGAGCGCGGAACAGCTCAAGAAGTTCATCGTGCACATTGACAGGCTGCTGTTCACGGAGGGGAAGCCCAAAAAGCCGGGCGAGGGCGTGCAGGCCTGGCTGGACGCGCGCATCAAGGATGAGGCGAAGCTCAGCGCCGCCCGCCGCCGCCTGGTCGAGGCCGGCCTGGTAGAGGAGCGGCTGCAGCGTTTTCCGGCCGAACAGGTGATTCTCCTGGACGAGAAGCGGGAGTGTGAGGCACGCCATGACGACGTCATAAAAATCCTCAACCTTCCCGTCTGGCAGGTCGATCTGCTGGCTGCGGAACTGAAGAAACGCGAGGAGCCGGCACTCTTCGATTTTGCCCCGGCGATCACCAGAGTCCGCCGGGCGCAAGCGCGGCTCGACCAGCGCATCGCCCTGCTGCGGCACGTCGAGGCGCTGCGCCTCTACGCCGCGGAACACCATGGCGCTCTGCCAGTAAAACTGTCCGAGATTTCCGTACCCCTGCCAGACGACCCGTTTACCGGTAAGCCTTTCCGCTACGAAATCACCGGGAACATCGCTCAGCTGCGCGGCAGTCCGCCATCGGGCGAGGAAAAGAACCCCGTATTCAATGTCCATTACGAGATAACGATGCAGAAGGCGGAAGTCAGAGGTCAGCGATCAGAGGTCAGAAACCAGCCCTGAGATTTGCGGCTCGCGTCTGACCTCTGGCTTCTGACCTCTGCCCTTGGGAGTACTCCACGATGACGTGCCTCGTATTTGCTCTGGCGGCGCTGGCCGTGTTGCCTTTGAATTCCCGTGCTGAGGAGACGAATCTGACGGTGCGGCCAATGGCGGCGCCGAAACCTGCTCTCAAATACCAGCTTCTGCCGGAACTAGCGGAGTTGAACCCCGGCAACGCAGCCCAGAATTACTTGAAGTGCTTCATGGAGCAGCGCAACTTCTTCTTCAGCAAGGAAGCCGTCGCCGATCGCGCCCGCTATCAGACCATGCCGCTGGCCGAGTTGCCGGTAAACAAGCTTCGTGACTACGGCGGTTATGCGCTTCGCCAGGCGGACTGGGCGGCACGGCTGGATACGCTCGACTGGCAGAATTTGCAGCGCATCCAGCACGGCGGCCTGGGCATGCTCCAGGAAGAATTGGGGCCGCTTCAGGTTCTGGTGGCGGCGCTGCGGGTGCGCTTCCGGGCTGAGGTAGCTGAACGCCACTTCGACGACGCCATCCGCACCGCCAAGACCCTGTTCGCGCTGTCCCGCCACCTGGGCGAGCACCCTACCGAGGTCGCAAACCTGGTGGGGCTCTGGTCCGCGCACGTCAGCCTCCTTACTCTTGAGGAGATGGTGCAGCAGCCCGGGTGCCCCAATCTCTACTGGGCGTTGACCGACCTGCCCTGTCCGCTGGTGGATTTGCGCAAGGGCGTTCAAGGCGAGCGGATGCTGATGGCGGCGGAACTGCGGCCGCTCTGCGAGGGCGCCCCGATGACCGAAGCGGAACTGGAAGGGTTCGTGAGCCGCCTTTCCGGCGTGTTGAGCTTTGCACGGGAACAGGCGGGGCGGCCGCCCCGAAGCATACGGAACGTTCTGCAAGCGCGGGCCAAGGATCCGGAAAATGTCCGCGCTGCCCGCTGCCGCCTTATCGAGGCGGGTTGTGCGGAGAACCGGCTGAAGCAGTTTCCACCTTTGCAAATTATCTTGCTGGACGAGAAGCACCAGTACGAGGTTCAGCGGGACGAGCGTATGAAGCTCCTGAACTTGCCGGCCTGGCAGATCGAATCCATGGCCGGCAGCGAGGAGCGCGTCTCACGCGAGGACAGGCTGCTCGCGGATCTCCTGCCTCACATGATCAAGCTGCGCATGGCTCAAGCTCAATTGGAGCAGCAAGTAGCTGTGCTTCGGTTGGTGGAGGCGCTGCGCCTGTACGCCGCGGAACACGAAGGCAAGTTGCCGGCCAAGCTGTCGGACATGCCAGTGCCGCTGCCCCCGGATCCGGTCACAGGCAAGCCGTTCCCTTATACAGTGGATGGGGCGACTGCTCGAATCAACGGCAGTTCGAAAGCGAGCGCGGACAGAGCCGTGCATTACAGCATAACCATAAGAAACTGATTGACTTGTGGGGGCAAGTTTTTAACTTGCCCGTTCCAGACGGCACCCTGAAAACGTGCCCACACCGAGGTACAGCATGGCCATGACGCTGAATGAAATCGACCCCGCTGAAGCATGGCAGCCCTGGCAACCCAGCGGCAACGACTCCTGGAATCGCAAATGGGCCGCTCACCTCTATCGCCGCGCGGCGTTTGGCGCCAGTCGCGAAGACCTCCTTGAAGCCGAGCGCCTGGGCTCCCAAGGCACCCTCGATCTGCTGCTCCCCGGAAGACCCCAGGCCGAAGAGCTTGAGGAAACATTGGTGGATATTGGCCGTATTGCCGCGGAACGCGATGACAGCGGCGACCAGCTCCGCGGCTGGTGGCTGTACTGCATGCTCCAGGGCGGCCACCCGCTGCGTGAGAAGCTGACTCTGTTCTGGCACAACCACTTCGCCACGAGCCTCACCAAGGTGCAAAGCCCGGCTTTGATGTTCCGCCAGAACTGCCTGCTGCGCAAGCATGCTCTGGGCCGGTTTGGTCCCTTGCTGCAAGCGATCAGCCGGGACGGCGCCATGCTGCTCTGGCTCGACTCGAACAGCAACGTCAGGGGGAAGCCCAACGAGAATTATGCCCGCGAGCTGATGGAGCTGTTTAGCCTGGGCGTCGGCCATTACACCGAGAAGGATGTCCGCGAGGCCGCTCGCGCCTTTACCGGTTGGCGCAGCGACGGCGCGTCCTTCAACTTCGACCCGCGCTTTCACGATGACGGGCCCAAGACAGTTCTAGGGCAAACAGGCGCATGGAACGGCGGCGACGTGGTGCGTATCGTGCTGGAGCAGCCGGCCGTGGCCCGCTTCCTGGTCCGCAAGCTCTACCACTTTCTCGTCAGCGAAGCGGCCGTTCCGCCCGACTCCCTGCTCGAACCGCTGTGTGAATCTTTCCGCAAGAGCGACTACGACATTGCGGCCCTGGTACGTACTATGCTGGCTTCGCGGCACTTTTACTCGAAGCACGCCTTCCGGCAGCGAATCAAAGGGCCGGTGGAATATGTCCTGGGCGCGGTGCAAGCGGTGTACCGGCGCTATGGCGAGGAGGAAGCGCATTATCGTCCCTTGCCGCCTCTGGCGCTGGCGAACCGCCTCAGTGGCATGGGGCAGAGTCTGTTTGCGCCGCCCAATGTGAAGGGCTGGCCGGGCGGTCCGGCCTGGCTCAATACATCGACGCTGCTGGAACGCGACAATTTCGCAGCGGCTCTGGCGATGGGCACGCTCTGGGCAATTCCGTCGGTCGAAGCCAGCGCGGCCACGGGCGTGGCTTCCCTGACGCCGGCACAGGGACTCGGTACTCAGTACTCAGTACTCAGTACTCGCAAATCCAGCAGTTCGGCTGCGCCTGCCGACGCGCCCGAGGAGCCCGCGCCGCCGCGAGCGTTTGATCCGGCCAGGATTTTGGAAGAGGAGGACGGCGGGGACAGGAGACCCGCGCCGAGCGCGCAACCCGCGCCGAGCGCAGACGATATCGTCCGCGTGCTTGTGGATCTGTATCTGCCCGGTGGCATTCGGCCCGAGTTGCGGGCGAAGCTGGTCGCCTTTGTAGGCGAAGGCAAACCGGCCGGCCCTGCCTTGGCGCGTCGTGTCCGCGAGGCCGTCCATGCCATCGTGACCATGGCGGAATACCATCTGGCGTAAACCGAGTGCAGATTGAAGATTGCAGATCTCAGATTTAAATCTGCAGTCTGCAATCTGAATTCATCTGTTCCAGGAGGCAAGTAATGTTTAATCGTCGTCAGTTTCTGACCCACACCTTGAAGGGCTCGTCCCTGGTGGCGTTAAGCGCGATGGTTCCGCAGTTCGTGTCCCGGACCGCGCAGGCCGCCGCGCCGGGTAAGGACAACATCTTGGTCGTGCTGGAAATGAGCGGCGGCAACGACGGCATCAACACCGTCATTCCCTACGCCGACGATCTCTACCATAAGGCACGGCCGACGCTGCGCCAGACCAAGGACATCGTCATCCGCCTGGACGACCACGTCGGCCTGCACTCCGGCATGCAGGGCCTGCGGCCGTTATGGCAGCAAGGCCAGTTGGCGGTCGTGCAGGGCGTCGGCTATCCCAACCCGCAGCGCTCGCACTTCGAGGCCATGGACATCTGGCAGTCGGCCGACGCCAAGGGCAGGACCACGACCGGCTGGCTGGGGCGGGCCGCGGCTGAGAGCGACAATCACTCGGGCGGCGTCCCGATCTTGCACATCGGCCCCAGCCGCCTGCCGCTGGCCCTTACCGGCGCGCCGGGCGGAGGGGCGGTCACTGTGAACAGCGCCAACTCGTTTCGGCTGGAGCTAGGTGGAGGCAAGGTCGGACAGCAGAAAGCTCGCCGCCGGCTGCTGGAGGACCTGACCATGCCGGCGGGGGCAGGAGACCCGCGCCGAACGCAGACCGAGGCAGACGACCTGGTGTCGTTCGTGCAGCGGCGGCAAGTGCAAACTCTGACTGCGGTCGAACAGTTGCGCGAGTTGCTCGAAGGCCCCAACGCCGTGCCACGGCAGGGAAGCGGTCTGGGCCAGAAGCTGCAGTTGATCGCCGGCCTGATCGCCAAGGGCTTCGGCACGCGTATCTTCTACGTCAACCTCGACGGCTTCGACACGCACTCCAACCAGGCCTACATGCACAGTAACTTGCTGGCCGAACTGGCCGACGCGGTCGGCGGCTTTTTCCAGACCTTGAAGACGACCGGCCACGATCGGCGCGTGCGGCTGATGACGTTCTCGGAATTCGGCCGCCGCGTATATGAGAACGGCAGCCGGGGCACCGATCACGGCGCCGCCTCGTGTCTCTTCATAGCCGGGCCGTCTATCAAGGGCGGCGTAGTCGGCAAGCACCCCAGTCTGTCGGATCTCGACGCGGACGATCTGAAGTTCCACACCGATTTCCGCAGCATCTACGCCACGCAACTCGACGGCTGGCTAGGCTGCGACAGCAAAGCTGTGCTTGGTGCAAAATGGGACCACGTCAAAGCTTTGGAGCTTAAGACTTGAGGCGGACAGGCCATCGTCGCCGATAGAATCCTTCACCCAGTTTCGCTCACCGGCCTCGAGAGGGTCTCCGTCGGCCGCCGGATGCGCGAGGCGCCGACGATCACGCCCAGTCCGGTGCCGATCACGGCACCGGCAGGTATGGCGATGTGCCAGGCCTGTGTTTGGAAGCCGGCGATTGCGCCCAGCAGCGCACCAACCAGGGCGCCGCTGATCGTCTCCACGAAAATCGTGCCGATGAAGCAGGTCAACTGGTGAAGGCGCTCGCCCAGCCCGAGCGTGCGCGTGTAGACATGTCCGCAAGCTCTGGCTGGCATGACGACGGCGGCGCGCCCGACGAACCGGCCGGTGCGCCAAAGATCGCGCCGGGCGTTCCGGCCCTTGCCGAAAATGAGACGGATCGGCAACCAGACCATCAGCCCAAGCAAGGCAAACGGCAACAGGAAGAACAAAACGAAAAGTCCCGCGGAAATGATGAACGACAGCATGGCCACAACTGGGCCCGTCAGAAAGATAACCGCGAAGCCAACGAGCGCAAAGAACGCAATCTTTCTCAAAACCCGCAGCATATTACCTGAATTGTCCATGGTCTGGACGCTCCGGAGCTTGTCGAAGTTTATTGGCAAGGCAGGCACGAGGCACGCGCAGGACTGGCCTCATTATAAGCTATTCGTTGCCGATTCCCAATTATTTGACGGATTGACCGCCGCTGACCGATGCGTTGGTCAGGATTCCGATCCTGAGGCCCCTGTCAAGAAAAAATGCGGAAATGGACTCCCCTTAGCTGGTTGCATTTGTCATGCTAGGAGGCACGGAGCTTCCAGGTATCTTGCCAACAAGGAATGCGCCATGAGGATTCCTGCCCGCCTGATCGTCCTCTGTCTTGTAACCTGCTTGCCAGCTTCGAGCCGCGCGGATCGGCCCAAGGCCTCCTCTCCTCGGGAGAAGCTCGTGCCGGCGGGCATGAGCCGCGCGCTCATTATCACCGGCCTGCCCGGCGACGATGCGCATGAAGAACAGTTTGCCGCCATTGTCAAGGAATGGCGAACCTGGCTGACGGATTCGCTCGGCTTCTCTGCTCCGGAGGTGCGCGTACTTTTTGGCAAGGAGCCGCGCAACGGCACCGGTAAGCCGGCGGCAAAGGATGCCGTGGAAAAGGAGATCGCCGCGCTCAAGCAAGCATTGCAACCGAACGACCGGCTCTGGGTGTTTTTCCTCGGCCATGCTAACTATGACGGCGAGCACGCCTACTTGCATCTTCCCGGCCGCGACCTATCGGCCGAAGAGCTCGGCAAACTGTTTGGCGCTCTGGCTTGCCGCGAGCAGGTTTTCTGGGTCACGACGCCGGCTTCCGGCTGGTTCCTGAAGGCGCTTTCCGCCAAGGGCCGAATTGTCGTCACCGCCACGGTCGCCGATGATGAGTACAACGAGACGGAGTTCCCGCAGGCGCTGGTAACGGTGAGCAAGCGCTCGCGCGCCCAGCTGGATGCCAATCATGACGACGAGGTCTCCATCCTGGAGTTGTATACGCAAATCGTTGCCGAGGTGAATGAGCGCTTCGGCAAAGACAAACGCGTGCCGACGGAGCATGCCCAGCTGGATGACAACGGCGACGGCATCGGCACGGAACAGCCAAGTGCAGATAAGCCAGGGGACGGCAAGAAACCCGCCGACGGCGCCTTGGCCGCCAAGACCTTCCTTCCCCTGAAACGGCCCGGTTAAGTGCCGGCCGCTGATTCGTCAGTCTTCATACCTCATGTAGGGCAGGTTTTAACCTGCCGATGCGCAGGATGAGCAGGCTAAAAACCTGCCCCACAACTCATGGACAAACCAACTTCTCCTCCCCGTGAACTCACCCAGGACGATGCGGCTGCTGTGTCGCGCCTCAGCGACGCGCGCATGCGACTGCGCGCAGAAATCGCCAAGGTCGTGGTCGGCCAGGATACGGTGCTCGATCATTTGCTGATGGCGCTGTTATGCCGTGGCCACGTTCTCATGCTCGGCGTGCCGGGACTGGGCAAGACCCTGATGGCACGAACCATTGCCCGCTCCCTGGAAATGGAATACCGGCGCATCCAGTTCACGCCCGACCTGATGCCTTCCGACATCACCGGGACGGACATCATCGAGGAAGATCCAGAAACCGGCCGGCGCAAGCTCGAGTTCTTCTCCGGCCCGCTCTTCACCAATTTCTTGCTGGCAGACGAGATCAACCGGGCCCCGCCCAAGACCCAGGCGGCGCTCTTGCAGGCCATGCAGGAGCTGGAAGTGTCGGTTGGCAAGCGCACCTACAAGCTGGAGCCGCCGTTCTTCGTGGTCGCAACGCAGAACCCGATCGAGCAGGAAGGCACCTACCCGCTGCCCGAAGCGCAGCTTGACCGCTTCATGTTCAATGTGCCGGTCACGTACCCGACGCCGGAGGAAGAAGTGGCCATAGTCAAGAACACGACCAGCAACGTGCAGACGGATGTGCGGCCGGTCTTGAAGGCGGGGGAAATCCTTCGCTTGCAAGAGCTGGTTCGCGGCGTGCCGGTTGCCGACGCTGTGGTGCGCTATGCGGTAACCCTGGTCGGCGCCTCCCGGCCCGGCTACAGCGTGAAGCAGGACTCGGTTCACAAGTACGTGCGCTACGGAGGCAGCCCGCGTGCCGCTCAGTACTTGATTCTCGGCGCCAAGGCGCGGGCGATTGTGCGCGGCAATTTCCACGTCGATTTTGCCGATGTCCGCGCGGTGGCGGTGCCAGTGCTCCGGCACCGCTTGGTGCTCAACTTCCACGCCCGCGCCGAAGGAGTCGACGTCGATACGATTATCAACCGCTTGATGAAAGTGGTTCC
>DASZFN010000765.1:0-6709 GCA_035939715.1 Gemmataceae bacterium
CTGGCGGGAACTGATTATGGCATTGTGCGCGGCCTACACCCCAATTTCACAGCCGCTTGTGCGCCAAACAGTCCAGCCGATAACGGCGATTTCGGTGTGGGCGTCATGGGCGTCCGAGGAAAAAAGGATCCTCAGAAGGGAATGATTCAAGGCAAAATTAGATTCGCCGATATTATTGACGGCGCCTCGAACACGATCATGTTGGCCGAGGATGCCGGCCGGCAGCAGGTGTGGGCCAACGGTCAAATGGTACAGCCCAATACTCCCGGATCAGTTGGCTGGACGCTCAACGCCGCCTGGGGCGATTACAACACGTACATTCGCGTGCGTGGTTTTAACAACGCCGGTACGGTCCAGGACGGCGGCTGCTGTGTGATCAACTGCAATAATGTGAATCAGATTTACGCGTTCCACAGCGGCGGCACCAATACGCTGCGTGGCGACGCCTCGGTGCACTATGTGAGCGCGAGCATTTCTCCCGCCACGCTGGCGGCACTGGTCACACGTGCCGGCAACGAGCCCATCAAGAACGAAGATCAGTAACCGCTTCGTACCCTTGTAAACCGCAAGCGGCCGTTGCCTGTGAAACAGGCGGCGGCCGCTGTTATTTTCCCTGCGGCAATTCCACAGCAGCAGTCGTTCCTGAAAGAAATTGCTCTCGCAATCTCGCCGGCAGCGGTTACCCTGTACCAGGGACGAGAACGGTATTCCCGAAGGAGGATGGTCCATGCCGACCTCTCAGCGAGGACGCTGCTGTCTCTTGCTCTTGTGCGTCGCCAGCGGAACCGCGTTGCCAGGCCTTGGCTGCAACCCGTCGGCGTCTCCCGCTGCCGCCACGCAAAACGGCAGCAACGCGCGCGTAACCACCCCGGCTCATGCCAGCACCGCTGCAACTCAGCAGGCGGCCGTGCAACCCCGCGACCGCTCGGGCGAGGACGCCGACGTGGCGGCCATTGAAAAACTCGATGGCCGTGTCCACAGGGAAGGCCCCGACCGCGTGGTCGTGAAGGTGGACCTGGCCCGCGGCAACATCACGGACGCCGATCTGGTTCATGTAAGACTTTTTTCCGCACTCCAAGAACTCGACCTGCACGCGCCGCTCATCAGCGACGCAGGGCTCGAACACTTACAAGGGCTGACCAACCTGCGCGTGCTTATCCTGAATTTCACGTCGATAAGCGGCCCCGGCCTGGTTCACCTGCGCGGCCTCACGCACCTGCAGGAACTCGATCTCGGCTCCTCGCATCTGCAGGACGGCGGTCTCGAATACCTCCGCAGCCTGACGCAATTACAGACACTCAACCTCAAGCTGACCGGCGTGAGCGACGCCGGGCTGGAGCATTTGCGGGCGCTCCCCAACCTGCTGCACCTGGATGTCCGCCTGACACACGTCACGGACAAGGGCGTCAAGCGGCTCCAGCAGGCGCTGCCACACCTAAAGATCGAGTTTTGATCATCTTTGAGGCGACGCCACAACCTCCAGGCGCACTTCAGCCTTATCGAGGCGGCGCCGGAAGCGGCGCTTGCCTGTGCTGATGTTCGGTCGCGGCACGTCGGTCGGGAAATAGGCCTGGCAAGTTACCTCGAACTCGTCGACCGTGCCCGCGACCGGCTGTACGGCGATATGGACCTGGGAGCGAGGAATGATGGCCAGCGATTCGCCCTGGTAGCCGGATGCGGTCGTGAGGAGGCGCGCGGCGGCAAGCTCCAGACCGGACTCCGCCAGACAACGGCACTGGAGTTGTTCCTCGCGGCGCGCCAGCAAGCGGCGGCCGGCAATGCTCTGCCAGGCAACCAGGGACATGATCAGGAATAAAACTGCCAGAGCGACCAGCGCCATCAGCAGCGCGATGCCGCGTCGCCTGGGCGCTCTGCTGTACGAAGTGCGTCTCATCGTTGCGCACCTCCCAGGGCGGCGGCGACTTCCACGAGCGTGTGCGTTGCCGGTTTCTTGTCCCGCTGCAGATGCGTTTCCGTGATCCGCAGCTTCAGCAGCCGGTCGCCGGTCTTGCCATGCTCGAACGCGACATCGCCACGGCCCCTGGCCAGCATGACCGTGCGGATAGGTTTGGCCGGATCCTGAAAATCCATACGCACCAGCTGATTTGCTTCCCAAAGATACACGAGGGGCTGGCCGCCGGGCATATGCAGAATGAGACAGGCCGGACCAGCCGTATGTGTCTGCCATTGCTGAGGCGCCGCCTCCGCCTGCGCCACATCGTCGCGAAATTGATCGGCCAGCCTGGAGTAGATGGACAACCGGTCGAGCGCCGCCCGGCTGCCTCCTTCGACGCGTACAATTCCTAACAGGGTCGTGGCCAGCAGCCCGATCAGGATGCCCAGGGCTACGATCACCACCAACATTTCCAGGAGCGAAAAGCCCCGGCGGCGCCCCCGGGCGGCGGGACCCCTGGCGCAGGCCAGTCTCATGGCTTCCCTCCCGGCCGGGCCGTGCGGCGGGCGCTCAGAAGGCTGACGAACTTCACGGGGCGCGTTGGCTTGCCGTCCTGCAGCCAGCGGACCTCCACGCTGATGCGCCTGCAAAGAGGCCGCGCCGGCTCCGGGTCAATCTGAACCACCAGCTCCGCTATTTCCAGATCCGCGGCGAGTGATTCAGGCAGACGCTGAGCTTTTGCCCAGTCAGGCGTCAGCGTTTCCCAGGCGCTCGCGCGGGCTGCTTCCAGGATATTCAGGGCGGCTTCCTGGACCTGCTGGCGCCCGGAATTGCGCTGTTTCTCGACCAGGGTCAGCATGCCCAGTTCGGCCAGCAGTCCGGCAACCACCAGCAACACACCGATGGCGACCATGGACTCCAGCACCGTGAAGGCGCGGCGGGCGTGCCCCTTTCTGCACCCGGTTCGCAGGAACGCTCTCATCGGCTCAAATTTCCTACCAGGGCCAACAACGGCATAAAGATGGCGAAGACCACGTACCCCACCAGCAATCCCAGGGCGAGGATCGGAATGGGGAACACCGCCAGCGAGACACGCCGGACGCGGCGCAAGGTGCGCTGCGCCAGGTGCTCGGCGAGCTCCGCCAGCGCCCAGGGCAAGTGGCCGGCGCGCTCCGCCGCTTTCACCAGCGGCACCATGGCGGACGGCAGCATGCCGCCGCGCTGCAGCCCGTCCGCCAGGGTCGCGCCTTGCTCAACCTGGCGGCGGGCTTTGTTAAGCCTGCGCCGGGCTGCGGGAACGAAATATTCGCTGTCTGCCAGCACGCCGAGCGCCTGCGGGACCGGGCGCTCCACGGCCATGAGAAACGACAGCATTTGCAACATGCGACTGCGCACGGTGGCACGGTAACTGGGCCCGACAATGGGAAAATACCAGCGCACGCTGGCGCTGAAGAGCAAGGCAACAAAAGCTGCCAGAGCGGCCAGACACACCAGGGCCACCAGCCAGGAAGAATCGGCAATCATGGTCCCGCCGTTCAGCAGCGTCTGCGTCGGCGTCGGCAAGGGCATGTCGAAATCGGCAAAAATTCTCTGGAATTTCGGCCCCACATAAGAGGTCCAGAAGCTCAGCACGCCGCTGATCATGACCACCAGCAGGAGCGGATAGGCGATCCGCGGCGTGATTTCCAGCCACAGCGTGCCCAGCTCCATGCGCGCCGGGCTGCGAATCGTGCGCAGACAGAACGCCAGGCGGCCGGTCGGTTCGCCGATCACCACGGCCAGCAACGTCTCGCGCGAAGCGACGCCGGGCACGGACTCCAGGGCCACGCGCAAGGGCACTCCGGCCTCCAGACGGTTGGCGATGCGCTCGACCTTGCTGTCATAACTGTGGCGGCGATGCCAGATCCAGTAGTAGCCGGGCGCCACAAACAGCAGCAGCAACGCCACCCAGAGCTCGCGCAGATTGCCGTGCGGCCGGTCCGACAGGTAGGCCCACAAGGCCGAAGACAGGGGCACTTCGGCCTCGGTCGCCACGGTCAACACGTGCAGGAATTCCTGCTGGCGGCCGTAACGATAGTGCTGGAAAGCGAACCACATCCAGCCGTAAACAACCGCCACGCCGAACAGTAGCGGCAAGGAAGGGAGGCCGAACGTGAAAGCGAGTGCCAGCACCCATACGCCGGTAATGCCTAACCCGGCGCCGAGAACTGCCATGATCTTGCCGAAAGTATGCATGCCTATTTGCCGAGCCCTTCCAGGAGCCGGAGCATCGGTGCCATCAGGACCAGCAGAAAGAAGCCGATGAACGTGCCGACCGTGACGATGAGCAGAAACGGCGGCAGCACGCTGCGCAACAGGGCGACGCGCATTTGCACATGACTGCGATAAAGCTCGGCGACCTGGTGCAAGGTCTTGCCCAGCGCGCCGCGCATCTCGCCGACCGCCGTCATCCACGAGACCAGTTCCGGCACCAGCTCATGCTTGCGGATGGCCTTGCCCAGGGGCATGCCCTGGTTCAGGTCTGCCACGACAGCGGGCACGGCGGCGGCCATGATGGGATCGCTCGACGCCGCACCGGCCAGCTCAAAAGCCCTGGGCAAAGGCACCTGGTAATCCACCATGATGGCCAGCAATTCCGTGAATGAAGCCAGGCGCGCGGAGCGCAGTAGCGTCCCCGCTATCGGGATGGAATAGATCCAGCGCGCCCAGCGCGCGCGGCCCGAGCCGGTGAAGCGGTGCCAGACATACAGGACAAGCACGACCGCGACCAGCGCGGCCGCCGGCAGGGCAATGAACCGCACCGGCTCCCGGCCGGCGTTCAACACGACTTGCGTGGTCAGCGGCAACTGCATGTCCATGTCCCGGAACATCGTATCATAAACCGGCAGGACAAAGCCGATGACCCCGCCAAAGAGCAGGAAGGCCACCACCAGAATCACCGCCGGGTACCACAGCGCGTCCACGATGATGGTGCGCAGGTTGGCCACCGACCGCGCGTACAGCGTCAGCGTCGCCAGCACCTCACTGACGCGGCCGGCGCGAATGCCGGCATCGATCAGGCCGGCATAGAAGGGGGGCAAGTGATTGCCTTGCCGCTCGATGGCCTGGGGCAGCGGATGGCCGGCCTGGAGGTCGGCGGCCAGACTGGCCGTCACCTTCCGCAAACGCCCGCGGCCCATCTCGTGCGCCAGCGCCGCCAACCCCTGATCGAGAGGCAAGCCCGCGCGCGCCATGCCGGCGATTTCTTCATTTAGCGTGATGAGGTCGTCGTTGTTCATGAAGTTCGAGGGCCTGCGACTCCGTAACGATTTGCCGGGTATTTGTGTCGTAGAACGGAATTCATTCCGTTCCGCACCGGGAACGGCCCGGGCTTCCTGGTGCGGAACGGAATGAATTCCGTTCTACGAAACTTCCGGACCAAGCACGCGGTCAATCTCCTCCAGGGTGGTCAAGCCATCTGCCACGGCGTGCTGCGCCGCATGGCGGAGCGTTAGACGGCCGTTCCGGCGAGCAAGCGCTTCCAGGGTGGCCGTGTCCGATCGCTCAAGAATCGCCTTGCACAGGAAGTCATCCAGCGTCAAAAGCTCGGTTAGCAGCAAACGCCCCCGATAGCCGCTCCCGCCACAACCGTCGCAAAGGCCGGCCTGGCGCCCTGTACCCGGAGCACCCGCCGAGCCGCCGCAAGCCGGGCATAGCCGACGCACAAGCCGCTGGTTCAAGATGCCGCGCAGACCGCTGGTCAAGAGGTACGGCTCGACGCCCATGTCCAGCAAGCGGCCGATCACGCCGCAAGCGGAGCCCGCGTGCAGGGTGGTGAACACGAGATGGCCGGTGAGCCCGGCCTGGATGGCGGCCTCCGACGTCTCCGGATCGCGCACCTCGCCGATCATGATGACTTCCGGGTCCTGACGCAGGAGGCTGCGTAACCCGCGCGCGAAATCGAACTCCGTGCCCGGCCGGGCCTGCGCCTGGCTGATGCCCTCGATCACTTGCTCGACGGGATCCTCCAGGGTGATAATGTGCTTGCCGCCTTTGCTGGCGCGGTGC
The DNA here is from genome assembly GCA_035939715.1 of Gemmataceae bacterium. Classification (GTDB taxonomy): domain Bacteria; phylum Planctomycetota; class Planctomycetia; order Gemmatales; family Gemmataceae; genus DASZFN01. Next base: position 5,942 of record DASZFN010000765.1, read on the forward strand.
AAATGGCGCAAGCAGGCGTAAATAGTCGTCGTCTTGCCGCTGCCGCTCGGGCCGGTCAGGAGAATTACCCCGTCCTTGCCCCGCATGATCTCCTTGAGCTGGCTCAGCACATCCGGAGCAAGCCCCAACTCGTCCAGCTCCAGCGTACGGTTGCTGGGGTCAAAAAGGCGGACGACGGCGCGCTCCCCTTGAATCGTCGGGAACGTGCTGACGCGCATGTCCACACCGTAGCGGCCGGGCGAGTCCCGAATGCTGCCTTCCTGCGGGATATCGAGCCGGTAGGTGAGCAGTTCCGCCAGAACTTTCAGGCGCGCCGTCACGTTCGGCGCCACGTCCCGGCTCAGCGTCGCCACTCTTTGCAGAACGCCGTCCAGACGATAGTGCACCTGCACGGCACGGTGCGTCGGATCGAAGTGAACGTCACTCGCCCCGCGACGCGCAGCATCCTGCAAAATGAGATCGATCAATTGACTCGTATATTCCGGACCAGACGGAGCCAGTGTATTCAACCGAGTTTGAAGCTCATGAAGAGCAAGCGGAGCCATGATCGCCATCCCATGCCGAGAAATGTCGCTCTTAATATATAACCGGCAGACTACCGCTTGCCTAGGCTCGGCTCATTTTGGCACCGCCCCAATCTTTGTGCCAGGGCGGGCGCTGCAACATCGCAAATCGATTTGGTTCAGCCAGCCAGGATAGAACGGCGAGTATCTGGGGCTTGCCGGCACAGTGGATGGAACGGGTGCGTCCGGCTTTCTTTCAACAACC
>DASZFN010000766.1:0-13528 GCA_035939715.1 Gemmataceae bacterium
CAGGTCGGCTTCTTCAGTCTTGAGGACGATGGCATCGGGGGCAAGCATGGTCTTGTACAGGTCCTGGCCGCTGGCGATGTCGTAAAGGCGCAGGACGAGGCTGCCGGTTGGATCGTTTTCGGAAACCAGCAGCTTGCCGCCGAGCATGCCCCGGGGCAGCCTGCGCTGGAAAGCGGCGGCGAAGTCCGGTACGTCCACGGCAACGCCGTCCATGCCGCGAATCGCACGCGTCGTGCCGACGCGCTGGTCATCGCGCACTTCAACCAGAAAGACATGGTTATCGTCGCCGAAGACCTGGGTATGCGCCGAGAGATCGGTTTTCGTCCAGAGCACGTTGCCGCGCACCGGGTCCAGCGCCGTCAATCCGTCTTGTGTGCGCAGGCATACATACGAGGCAGTGACCGGGCCGATCTGGCCAATTTTTTCGATGGTGCCCGTCGTCGGCGAGGTAATGTGGAGCGCTCCTTCGTTATCGAGCGTCAGGGTCGCCATTTGCCACGGTTGTTCCGAATTGAGGCGATCCGGGTTGATCAGGTCTCTGTCCCAGAGCTTCTTGCGTTCGATGAGGTCGACGGCGAAAACCGTGTGGCCGAGATACAGCACAACCAGGTGCCCCTTGGCATAGAACGGAAAGCGTTTGCTGTTGCCGTAAGGCATGTACTGGGCGCGGGTTGCCGCCGATGCGATCGTCCAGAGCGGCTCGTTGCTGTCGCGGTCGAGCAGCTTCAGCTGGAAAGAGTTCATCTGATTGATGTTCGACTGGCTGCTGGCCAGCGTAAGGCGATGGAAGGAGGGAAGCAGATCGGTCCTGGCTTCGAAAGGTAGGAAGGAAGTCAGCAGCGGTTGATCCTGGCGGATCTCCATCACATTGACCGTGGGGCCGGTTAGGGGCGGAATCATGTCATCCAGGTAGGGCCAAAAGCGCTTGTCGCTGGCCAGTTCCATGAGCAGTTCCGCGCCGGTCTTGCCGTCGCGGATCACGACCTTGGCGAAGTCGCGGCCCAGGATGCGATAATAATGGGAGGCATCGTCCATCAAGCCCCGGCGTGCCCACATCCGCGCCAGGGTTTCGACACCGCGGCCGGCAACCGGCAGTTCGTCGCGTTGCAGACTCAACTGCTCGAGCTGGAGCTCGGCGTCCAGATAGGCGTTCTGTTCGATCAGCCGCTCGGCCAGCTTCAGACGCGCTTCGCGTCCCACGGAACTGAGCGAGCCGAAAGCCGCCACAAAGCGCCGCAGGGCTTCGTGGTTCTTGTCTTCCTGCACCAGTTTCCAGCGCCGGGCAATTTCGTCTTCGAGCGGTTTCCGCTGCTCCGGCGTGGCTTTGGCCATCATGGCCGCTATGCGTCCCTGAGCCCAGAGATCGGGCTGCGTCCTCACCGACGACTCATTGATCACCGGAACCAGCTCCTTGGCCTCAGCCAGCGCGCCATATTCCAGGTAAGCCTGGAAGGCGTCCAGTAACCGGCCCTGCTTTTCCCGGCCCTCGGCAAACAGGCACAGGTAGCCGGCCTGGCGGCGGCGCTGTTCAGATTCCAGCTTTTGCCGCTCCTCCGTGGTGGCGCCTTCCGGAATGGGAACCTTGCACAGTTCCTTGTACTCCGCCAGGTACTGGCTGGCGGCGGGGAAATCGTTCTTGAGCAGCTCGGTGAGCGTAATGTAGAGCTTGGTGCGGATCTTCGGCACCATGGCGGCGGGGGGCTGATGCTGCACCGCGTCGTGAAGGTCTGCGACCGCGCCGGCCAGGTCACCCTGGTAGAGGCGTAACTCGCCGCGCTCGCTGAGGGCGACCGGGTCGTTCGGGTTCTTTTTCAGAACCCCGCTGATCTGGGCGACCTTGTATTCCACCTGCGGATAGCAAGTGACCGCCGTTTCGGTCTGGGAAACGACATCGCCGTTGTAAAACAGGAGATTGCCGGGCGCTTCTGCTTCACCCCGGTCGTTCTTGGGAACCGGGCTGCGCGTCAGCGTGCCGCGCTCCAGGTCGATCTTGCAAATCTCCCCCTTGCGGAGCGGCAGATAGTAACTGGAGCCGCTGGCGACGCCCATGCCGGACGGCACGCCGGTGTCGGTCTGCCAGATTTGCTTCTTGCCGTCGGCCAGGCTCAGCGCCCGGCAGCTATTCTTGCCGACCAGGACCACCTTGCCATTGAAGACGCCGGCAAGGTACAGGTCGTCGCGCCGCTCCGCCTGCCAGATCGGGTCGCCATCGCGGACATTCAAGCAATGCACGGCGTTCCCGTCCGGAGCGGTGAAGACGACCTTGCCGTCCTGCACGACGGGCGAGGAGTACTTCCAGTCGCCATTTAGCTTGGCCAGACTGGCGTTCGGGTCCTGGCCCGGCCACATCATGACCCGGCCGCGGCGGGCGAAGCCTTGCGGCTGCTCCCCGGCTTCCTTCGACTTTTCGCGGTATGGAAACGCCCAGCTGAGGCTGCGCGACAGCAGATCGATCCCCAGCACGGCTCCGGCGTTGGTGGGGCAGACCAGGATGCCTTCCGCATAGGCCAGGTTGACCGCGTGGACGCGGCGCATGACGTCGTTGAGCAGCTTGTCCTTGACCGTGGCGAGGGTTTGTGTCCAGACCGGCTTGCCTTCGCTGGGCTCGAGGCACACCAGGCGCAGCTCGGCATTCTTTTCCGTCAGAACATAGAGTTTGCCGGCCAGGGGCAGCGGCGGCCCCAGGAAGTAGCTGCCGGCGATGTCGCTGTTGTCGTGCTGCGGATCGCCGCGTTCCCAATCGATCTTGCCGGTCTCCAGGTTCAGCGCCACCAGCCGGTTGCGATTCACCAGGTCGCTCATGCCGGCCGACACCTGCATGCCCGCCCCCCCCGGCCAGCCAAACTGTTGCCCGGCCACAGCATTGGGATGCGGCGGCAAGCCGAGGTCATCGACGGCATAGACACGCGCGTTATCCGTGCTCAGCGTACCGGTGGTCGTGTTCTCGAAAATGATATTCTGCAACGAGCCCTGCTGGTAAGCCTGGAGCCAGCCCGTCCAGTCCGTCTTCTTGTTGGGATCCTTGATCAGGAAATCGAGACTGGCGACGGCATCCGATTCCCATTCCAGCCTGCCCGTCTGCATGTTGAGGGCATGGATGGCGCGGTAGCTGCGATAGAGCAGCTTGCCGCCGGTGGCAATCGGAAGAAAACCGGGCAGCAGCGGTTCCGGCCGCCGCGCCTGCTGGCTTAGCGTCTGCTCGATCACGCTCTTGGTAGCGGGACTTAGCTTGGCGGGCTCATCGGGGGCAATATCTATCTCGAGTGTCGACCGATGCCATTTGCTGTCAAGATAAGGCGCGCTACCCCGGCCTATTCCCGAGCGGCTGATATTACCGCGAAACATGGCCCAGTCCGAAGCGCCAAGCGTCTCCGCCGGTCGCGCCTGGTCCAGGTCCTTTTGCAACTGGGCGAGGGAGACATTGTCGTCGCCGATTTGCAGGCCGTCGCTGCTGATCTTGTCGGAGAGCTGCTTCCAGACCTGTTGAAAACGGCTCTGGTTGATGTTGGCGCCTGCCAGCCGGAAGGCGAGCGCGGCCTTGGCCAGTGTCAACGGACCCAGTTGATCGGCGCCGTGCCGCTGCAGCAGACGCTCGTAATGCTGAGCCGCTTCCAGCACCTCGCCGCGGTCCAGCTTGTACGTGGCAAGCAAATCGGTAGCCTCGCCGCCGGCCTGGGTGTGGAAGTAACGCTGGGCGATTTCCGCCAGCAGTTGCGGATCGCCGCTTTTTCTGGCATCCGCGAGCTGGCCCTTGGCGAGGCCGCCATACTCCAGCTCATAGGTTTCTAGGCCCTTGGGCTTCATGTCGCCGATCAGCCGGTTCGACTCCGCCTTGGCGCTCACCCAGCGAACCTTGTCCTGCTTGTCCGCGCCTTTGCGCTGGACCTGGACGAACACATCTTCCTTGCGGTCGAGCACACGCTGCAGGAACCGGCACGCCTCGACCCATTGCTCCTTGGCGATATAGTCGCGGGCGGCTTCGAGCCGCTGTTTGACTTCGCGGTCCTTGGGCAGTGTGATGGCGTCGGTGAATTCGCCGTCTCCGCCCGGCGTCGCAGGCCCGGCTCCCGGAGGCGCAGGCGCAACCGCTTGCACCGCCTCCTTGACCTGGGCCTTCGCGCCCCCCGGCTGCAGCCAGGCGACAAACGCGCATAACGCCAGGACATTGAGACCCACGACGGCGGCGCGGCACTTCATGCTCATGACAGCCCTACCGTGAATGGAAAAAATCGTGCCCGAGAAAAAGTAGGAGTCGTTCCGAATTCTCGCATAACACCCTGCCGGGTTACAAGGAGAATCCTCATCACGACGAAGCAGACGGGCTTTGCGAAGCGGAGTCCGTTCGTGCCGAAGATGAGGCCAAAACGGCCTTTGCGGGGCGCAGGCTCCCTGGAAGGATGACGAATGAACAGGTTCGGCATAACTCCTTCAGATGTTGCTGCCTTCGGGTAGGTCCCGCTTGCCGAGCGGGGCCGGTCCGGCTCGGCAAGCCGGACCTACCTGCTGTTTTGGCCGTAACCGGCTCCTTCTCTATATTATCGGTTAGTCCCGCATTTCTGGAGTCTTGCGCATGGCCGCCGGTTCGCCGAGACCTTCTTGCTCCGCTCGCGATCCCGGCCGTCCGGTGAAACGACGGACGCGGACCTTTCGCCCCAACTATCTCTCCTTCGCGGGCACTTACCAGTGCAACCTCACCTGCCCCCATTGCTGCGTGCCCATCGAATGGCCGGAGCGGCTCGACATCAGGGTTGCCTTGCGCTTTCTCGAGGATGCGCATGCCTATGGGATACGCATTTTGGGCTTCACGGGCGGTGAGCCATTTCTTTACCCCGAGTTCGTGCACACGCTATGCCGCCGCGGCGCCCAGCTGGGCTTCCGCTTCGACAAAATTGTCACGAACGGCGTGTGGTTCGAGGACCCGGCCCACTTACAAGATGTTCTCAACAAGCTGAAACGGTCCGGCTTCACGGGCAAGCTCGGTCTCAGCGTGGACAAGTTTCACGGCATCCGCACGGCAGCGCTCGCCGACTTCTGCCGCGCCGCCCGGCGTATCTTTCGCCGCGACGACATCCTGTCCGTCTCCTACGCCAGCCGCCGGCCCGATCTCGGCCTGGAACCGATCCGCTCTCTGGCTCAGGCGCTGGACGGCGTGGTGGAATGGTCAGACATGCTCGGCCGCTTCTTGCTCGTGACGCCGGACCTGACGATGCTGCTCAACTGGAATCATCTCGCCCCGGTGGAGCGCGCCGAGAAGCTCGCCGGCGCCTGGGACGGCGTCTGGTTCGAGGAGGACTACTGCGAAGGTCCCGGCCAGGCGCTGATCGTGAATCCCCGGGGCGAGGTCAAGCCCTGCTGCGGCTTCGCCTCCGACCTCGATCAACTCACCATCGGCAATATTCACACGGATACGGTCGCACAGATCGTGCGCCGGGCACGTCAACATCCGTACGTCGGCAAGGTCTTTCGCGAAGGGCTGACGGCGATTCGCGATGAAATTCTGGCGCACGATCCGGATTCGCTTCCCGGGATGACATCGAATCACTGTTACTTTTGCTGGCACGTGCTGACGCGCGGACTCGCCTCCGGAGTGAACGGCGGCGGCGGACAGGTAGGAAATTGGACGGGACCACGAGCCAATCGTGCGGGCGCGTTAATCCAATTGGGCGTCGCGAAACTTGAAAGTTAGGGGCCTGATGGCCAACGCGCCCAGTCAGACTCACGGAAAGCTATTCATGGGTTCGCCTTGAAGGCTCGGGGCGACGTCCTCTTGAATCTCGCCATTACTTCTTTCCAGTCGGTCACAATGAGCTCGTTCTCCTTGATGAAGCGCTGCACAATGGGATCGGCAAGGAGCTCGTTTTCCCAGACGCGCTGCTGCCAGGAGTTGGTGATTTTCTTCAGCCCTTCGGTTTCGATAGAGGGATGATAAATGATCTCGTGCAGTCCTGGCGGGAAAAGGCGAAGTTGCTCCAAGAGCTTCTGTCGCTTCTCTGCATACGTTTTGCCTTCGCCAATCGAATGAAAGTCGTCCAGTTTCGGCAAGGTATAGCGCGTCAGCATCTTTATCGTGTTTTCCGTGATCGGGTAGCCTTGCTTCTTGAATTTCTCAATGGTGCGCGGTGTCATCTCAATGACCATCGCCGGGATGTGTTCTTCCATGGCCGTTTGCAGATAGGCGAGCGTGTAGTCGCCCCGAGCATAGACCGTGCCCATGTGCGTGTCCATATGCGACGGCTGCATCCCCAGCTGCCGCGCGCGGGCAAGCTGGGCGCGTATTTCGGCCGCAACTTCCTCGGCGGTCGCTGAGCGCGCCACGCTGCCGACATCGCGGAAGAGGTAGCCCAGCGGATCCAGCAGCCCTTTCACCTTCTCGCGCGGGGCGACCGGGCCCCAGCGGTAGAATTTCCATTCGCTCGTCAACGTGAGATGTAGCCCCACATCATGCTCTGGATGAGCGACGCACCAGGCCGCCATTTCATTGAACCAGGGGCACGGCACCATGGCCGCCGCGGAGCGGTAATTGCCACTGGTCAATGCGCGCTGGGCCGCCAGGTTCGCTTCGCAACACATACCGATGTCATCGGCATGAAAGATAACGACCCGTTTGCCAGGCGGCCAGCCCAGCCGATCCGCCCAGGTCCTGACCTCGTCTCGCGCCGCGGCCCGCGGCATCTCTGCCGACACGGTGCTGAGGGTAGCTAGCATCGTTGTTCCGATAAGTACCGAATGCAAATTCATAGGTCATCCCTCTGAAGATCATCGCCGGGCGGTTACGTCTACGCCGTGCTCGTGAGGCGCTCGGAGCGCTGTTCGCGGGATGGCTCTGCATCGGACGGTCACGGATCGCGGTTGTCGCGCTGGCGGTGCTGTGCTTCGCCGGGGGCATGATCAATGCCGTTATCGATGTCCCTACCTTACGCTCTCATAAGTTCTATTCGGCAGGCTCTTCCCGGCCGGCAGTCGCTGGCGGCGCTGGCCTTTCCGTGGGAGATTTCATGCCGAGGTGCTGGATGAACTCGTTGAGGAGTTGCTTGGGGGGCCGCGCTGCCGTGGTGTCCGGATGAGCTTCCGCCCACTCCAGCGCAAGCACAAGCGGCATCCAGCGGTGCAGAGTCTCTGCCTCGGTTGGAACGCCGAAGCGGGCCAGGCCGGCAAAGAAGCTCACCGGGATGCTGACGGCGCGGGTCGCGGTGCGGTCGGCGTCGCCGCAGTGCTCCGGCGCAGAGGTCACCAGGTATTCCCGGCAGGCAATCGGGCGGTCGGCGTAAATGGAGCAACTCTCGTCCTCCAGAAAGGGGCAGGGAACCTGCAAGGCATGATAGGTCCGTCCGCGTTCATGAATCTCGCGTGTCGTCCACGTCGCGAATTGCTGCAGCGTTTCCAGGAAGCCTGCTTGCTGCAACCGTCGCCGCGCCTCGGCAAAGCGTTCGCGCACCTGGCTGCGGCGTGGTTCCGGCAAACGCTCCACCAGGTCATGCAGGTAGTAGGCTTCGCTTTCGGACACATGCACCAGATACCGGCAGCAGGTCCCGCAACCCTTCTTGCAAGACACCGTGCCTCCCTCGGCCGCCACGCGCCGGGCGGCATCGTCCGCGACGGCGTCCGCGAGAGCCAGCGCCAGCGGCACCAACTCCCGGGGCCTTGTCGGGACCACCGGCAGGCTCACGGTTCCCCGGAAATGGAAGCTGCCGCGCGCGATCTCGATCTGGAGCGGTATCGCGGCTCCAGACCGGTGCGGACTGCTTTCCATGGAATCGCCTCGGAGCAAGAACGGGAATCACAAAAACTCAATATCGCAACCGCATAACGTTGCGCCAAGCCTGGTCGGCGAATACGCGCTGCGGTCACCCGTCTTCATCTACTTTGCCTGGTCCTTCCGAGTCGTCCGCCGAGTTCTTCGAAAGTCTTTTCGGGCGGAGATTGGCGGCAGGAACCCGAGGGGATCGCGCGGCTGGCCGGCGGAAACCGCCCGGTCGAAGTCGTTTTTTCAGTGAAAAGCGAACTCGACGTGTACTGGGAGCTGAGGCACCTCCGTGGCAGCCTTGCCGCGCGAACGGCGCGAAGAACGCTCGTATTCATCGAGTTCGATCGTCTTGTCGCGCAACAGCACCAGCTATTCAACCTCGCGGTCGCCACAGTTTCAGAACGCCCCCATCTGGTAATAAGAGAACCGCTTAGGTAAGCCGGAGACCATTTGCGGCTTCCCCGCCGCACCGGCCAGGTCTGGGCACGCGTGCGGCGCTTCTCATTCTGCCGCACTCCAAGGCATTGAAAGTGACGTGCTTACGTCAAACGGCATCGGTCGCTACCTTTTACTGCCCCCTTTTGGCATGATAGTCGCATGAGGAAATGGTCAAACAAGGTGGGAGCCCGCCTTGGTTGGGGCCAACCCAAACGTCGAAGAGCGTGTCGGTCGCAAGCATCGTTAACCCGCTGGCAAAGTCTCGCTGAACGGCTGGTAGCGCCAAAATACTCAACAGGCATCCGAAGAGCCCGCGAAATTATTATCGCAGGTATCAAGAAGTGCCCGTTAGGAAACCACAGCGTCTCCTGACGGGCTCACTTTTTTTGTGCGGAGATAATTCGATGCAATATCTTTCGGTGCCTCACAACCAAGTCGAGGCATGCCAAAGAAACCGTGGCCCGCATGTGCACTTACGCGACGGTGGTCTCCGTGCTTTTTGCCTTGCTCCTGAGTGTCAACATCACTCCGCTTGTCACTCTGGCCGTAGGCCCCGGCTACGAGAATTGTACGATCGTGGTTCCTCTTGTCGCCTTGGCTTACGTGGCGGTGGGCCTGGAAATGCATTTCAAAACGGGCATCCTTGTCCAGCGCAAGACGATGTGGGACACGTGGGTCAGCATCGTTTCGCTGGCGGTCATTCTCCTCTGGAATTATCTGTTTGTGCCGCGCTTCGGCTTGCTGGGCGCCGCGACGTCCAACCTGGCGGGCTTTGTCGTGCGCCTCGGACTGATCTATTACATAAGCCAGCGCCTTTATCCCATTCCCTTTGAAATTGGCCGGCTGAGCATCCTCCTGGTGTGCGCCGGCGGCTGGTACGCTCTCAGCCAGCTCTTCACCTTTCCTTCGGCCTGGTTGACGCTCTGCGCACGGGCCGGCTTCGTCTTGTTATTCCCTATAGCCTTGTTCTGCATCCGCTTTTATCGCGACGGAGAATTGGAGTTCTTCAGCCAATATTTGCGGAAGGACCCGTATAAAACCGAGCACTCGTGCGCTCAGGCCTTGTCATGACCCTTGCATGCGCCCGCGCGACGGCGTCCAGGTACTACGCCTTTGAGTGCGCTGATTTCATGACGGAGGGCAGCTTGCCGCTCTTTGGCCCGGCGTTTGGGCGCCTGCAGGGCGACCCGCTGGGCCGGGCTGGCCTGGCGATAGGCCGCACGACTTCGGCCAACGGTTCAAGACGGATCGTGCCTCGATGCTGATGCGCATTTCGTCGGGCCCACTGGAGAGGATACGCACGATGTCAAGCGCCTCGGGTGTCCGCATTCGTTCAAGGATTTCCAGCACGCGAATCCACCGCAGACGTTCGGAGCCGCTTTCCAAATGATCCTTGTCCACGCGCTTGAGTAGCGTTGTGAGCCTGGTAAGGACCTCGGGCTCCGGCTTGTTAGCGCGAAGAAAAATGGGGGCGAGGAAAATGGCCCCATCATAACCGCTTCCTCTTGGATCATACGACCAGGCGCACCGGGACGATGCCGTGCTGAAAAGCGCGCAGCCGCTTGCCCAGCAGTAGCTGCAAAAGTCCGCTGCGCACGAGGAAGGGCAGCAGGCGGATGAAGAGGCGGCTGGCCAGGCGCGGCTCCAGGAACAGCCTGGCCTGCCTGTCCTGGTGCTCTTGCAAGGCGACGATTTCAGGCATGCGCTCCTCGGCCACGCGCTGCGCGGCCGCATCGACGGCCTCCGGGCTGCCGCCGCTCGTTAGCACCGGGCAGAGGTGGTTGGCTGCCACCAGCGCATCGCGCAGCGCCACGTTAAGCCCCTGGCCGCCAATGGGCGACATGGGGTGGGCGGCGTCACCCAGCAGCAGCAACCCGGGCTTCGTCCACGAAGTCAGCCGCCCGACAATGACATCCAGGAGGACGGTCTTGCTCACGGCCCCGGCGTGGGCGCGCAAGTGGTCAGCGAGGTCGGGCGCCAGGTGCTGGATGATTTGCTCGGTCCAGATCTCCGCGCCCTGCCCGCGCAGTTGTGGGAAACTCCCCTTGGCAATCGTGAAGCCCGTTTGCAGCTGGCCGTCGCTCGCAGGAATTCCGCCCGAAACGTAACCCGGCCCCAGCTCCAGCCGCACCGTGGCCCGGTCGGGCCAGAAGTCCGGAAACGGTACCTTGAACCAGACCACGTCGGAGTTCTGCCGCACCGTCAGTTCGCTAAATCGGCCTTCCTTGCGCGTGATCGAGTGCCGCCCGTCTGTGCCGACTACCAGATCGGCGTGATAGGCGCGCGTCCCCTGGGCCGTCTCGGCGCGGATGCCGATCACGCGTTCGCCGTCGTGCAGCAGCCCGCGCACGCTGGCGCCCATTTCCAGGTGAAAATTGGCAGTGCGGCCGGCCTGTTTGGCGAGCATGTCCAGGAGGGCGGGCTGCGACACGAATTGACCGATGAAGCCCAGTTGCTCGGTATGGATGCGGGCGCGCAGGCGTCCGCCGCGATGCAGTTCGATGACGTTTACCCTGGCCTGGGGCAGCTGAGCCAGCTTGTCAGCCAGCCCCATCTGCCCGAGGGCATCCACGCCGCTGGGTTGAAGCCCCTCGCCGCGGAAAGCGCGGGCAAAGTCGAGGTGCTTTTCCAGCAACTGCACCGCCAGGCCCCGCCGCGCGAGCAGATAAGCCAGCGCCGCCCCGGCCGGGCCTGCGCCGACGATAAGGACGCTCCTGGCTGCCATCAGAGCTTTGTTCTCGGATCGTTGTGCTCAGATCGTCATGGAGAGATTCTATGCAACGGCCCGGCAACCTTCGGGGACCCGTTTTATCCACTAAGCGAAAGGGCGTGCAGTTCGGTACAGTGTCACCTCGGTTCAAGTGTCCGAGAAGTGCGTTCTGAGAAGAAAACCTGCGCCGCTGCCGGAAGAGGTGACCGCCGCCGCCTTCCGTGCCCATTCCCTGTCGGCCCTTCTCTCGTCTCTACCTCCTCTGATCGTCGAATTTCCTTGCTACCGAGCTTCCGGGGAGATAAAAGAAGCCGGGCAAAGACCACCGACTTGTTCGAGAGACCGAGCCATGTGGGATTATCTCATCAGGCTGTTCCGGGAACTCCCCGAAACTTCGAAGTTAGCCATTTTCCTTTTGCTCATCGTCTCGGTTGTTGGCTACAACGTTTGGTGGATACTCTCCTGGCGTAAACGCCGCGATCTCGAGAAAGACCTGAAGAGAACAAAGGGACAACTCAAAGAGATTCAGCAGGATCGCGATCAGCTTCAGGAGCGGTTCCTCGCCCTGGATCGCGTGGACAGCCACGTCTGGACGAAGCCGGACCAGGGCCGGAACAACTGCTTTGTACCACGCGAGCAGCGGCGAACGCGATTCATCGCCGTGGCTAATCTCAAAGGCGGCGTCGGCAAGACGACGTTGACCTTGAATCTGGGTGTGAGCCTCGCCGGGCAGGGCAAGAAGGTCCTTTTGGTCGACCTGGATTTTCAGGGCACACTCAGCAATCTGGCGCTGCCGCGCGAACTCGTGAACGATTACCGGAACAAGGGCTGGACGACGGACACGCTGCTGAAAGCCAATGGCGAGATGCCGGTGCAAAGCTTGCATTTTGCGGTCCAGGATGCGCCGAACTGCCGGGCCATGATTGCCCGCGAACAGCTCGAACTGGTCGAATTTGAGCGGCAATCACAATTCTTCGTCAACCCGGCGCAGGAGGCCCGCTTCCTCGTTCAGAAAGCCCTTCATGTTCCCGAGATTTTTAACCAATTCGATTATGTGCTCTTTGATTGTCCTCCACGAATGAGCACGGCCTGCATCAACGCGCTGACCTGTTCGGACCATATTCTGATCCCCTCCACGTTGAGCCAACTGGACATCGAGGCCGTGCCGCGAACGCTCAAGTGGCTCCAGGAGCTCCATGCGGTTGTGCGGTCTACTTTTCTTGGCGTTGTCATCACGCGTGCTAGAATGAGGGTGCAAGAGCTTGTGTCCTACGAGCGCCCGCAATTGGACAACCTGCGGGAGCTCATCCGCGGACATCAACCCGGTGAAGGATTTGTTCTTCCCTGCATGGTCCCGGACGGCCCAAAGATACACCAGCTCACGGCCGAGCGCAAGGCGGTCGCCTGCCATAGCAGTGAGGGGCGCGCCTGGTTCGGGGCGATCGCCGAGGAGCTGGAAAGGAGAGTTCGCCAATGAAACTTGAAGAGATGGCGGATGTGCTGGACGGGTTGGCAACGACCATGGAAAAGTGCCTGGGCAAGACGGCCCTCAGTGACTTTCACGCCTTGAGCGCCTGCCTGCGCCAGTTTCCGGGCGAATCCGTGGCGGGCTTTTGCAAGATCACCGTCCAGGCGCGCGCAGGCGGCTCCCCGGTCGCGCGTGGCGCTGCTGGCGTCAACGAAACCAAGGTGCAGGACCTGGTTGGCAGGATCAAGCATTTCCTCGACCATCGCCATGGCTATGATTACGCGGCGATCCGGCAACTGGTTGCCGAGGTTGCCAAGTTGAAAATGCCGGACATCAAAGCCATTAGCGAGCGCGTGCCGTGCCACCTGACCGGGCGCAGCAAAACGGCGCAGGTGAACAGCCTGGAAAACTGGCTTAGCAACATCAAGCTCAGTGCCGAGCAGTCCTCCTTCACCTTGACGGGCGCAGGAACGTGAGCAGGCGAACGGTGCCGAATGCAGAATGGCCTTCTCTTGCGGTGCTTCTGGGCGTCCGGGACAACCTTAACGGACCCGTTTTATCCGTTACTCCTTAATGGATATTCGGTTGCAAAGACTATCCCTGTCCTGTTTTGTCCTGTTCCAATTCCAGGGTAAAGTAAATCTTCACGTGCCCCCGCAGATGGGTCGCGAAGCAGTGCGCAAGAATCCGCCAGCACCAGGGCGGCGTTTTCGTGATTTCGACAAGCGAATCATTGTGAGCGATTAGGTAGCCGTGACGCACACAACCTTGACACATCTTTGGGAATCGCTATACGGACTTCTTCGTTTTCACAGACCGCCTTACCGAATGCACCTTTCCGGACACGATGTGCGCCGCCCAGGTAATTGAGGCGGGTCAGGCGCGGCGGTCGGTAGGATGCTTGCCTTTCCAGGTTTCCGAGCAATTCCGCCTCCGGATGCTTCCAGCAGTGGTGCTGGGGACCGCGCCCGTCGGTTGCGCTACCGTCATGCGCGGCAGTCGTGACCAGGAAGTCCACATTTCTCCGCCACCAAGTATGAAGTTTGCCACGCGGAAACCGGACGACTTGGGATACGACGACGAGGAGGCAAAGCGGGTCTCTTCCATCAACGTGCTGACGGCGATCGAAGCGCTGGACCGTTTTGCCGCAGCAGAACTTGGATTTCCA
>DASZFN010000767.1:0-3465 GCA_035939715.1 Gemmataceae bacterium
GCTGACCCTGCTGTGTGCCCAGCCAGCTAATCAGCAGCAGACTGGCCCCAAGCGCGCCGGCAATCGCGCCCACGGTGTTGGCGGCGTAGACACTGCCCACGAGCCGGCCCGGATCTTTGCCCGGCGTCACCACCGCTGCCAGGGCCAGTGGAAAACTCGCTCCCCACAGGCATGTGGCGGGCAGGATGGCCCAGCAGCAGCGCGCCAGGTCAAGCTGGAAGCTGTACCAGGGACTACGGGACAGGTACGGATTAATCGGCCAGTAGGGAAGCGAATTGGCAAGCATGTAAGCGGTCCAGGCAATGGCCGCGGCCAGCAGCAACTGGCACCAACCCAGCACCACGCCCGGCCGGACCGAAGTGCGCGACACCACGGAGCCCACGCCGCTGCCCATCCCCAATCCCACCAGGAATACAGCAAGAATTATGGAGAAGGTGTAGACGGTCGCGCCAAGCAACAACGACAGCAACCGTGTCCAGATGACTTCAGCGGCCAGCGCCGTCGCCCCGGAAAGAGCAATCGTGACATACACCGGCCACAAACCGCGCCCCGCCATCCCCGCTTGCGGCTTCGCGCTCACCCCCTTCCGCGGAGACAGCCCCGCCAGCCCCAAACTCACCAGCGCCACCGCAGCGTTGATCATGACAGCCACGTAGATAGCGGTGGCCATGTCATGCACGCGCAACAGGTAAAAGCCGGCCAGAAGACAGCCGAATACAGCTCCAGCGATGTTGCCACCGTAGAAGAATCCGAGCCAGGAAATTCCCTGCGGCGTGGTCTCCACCCAGCGTGCCATGGCCGGCAGCGTCGCTCCCATCAGCATGGTGGGCGGCAGCAGGCACAGCGTACAAACGGCCCCGCGCAGCAGCAACGCCGGCATGCCATAGCCAACCACCGTCGTGTACAGCCGGTCCACGAGCGGCATGCCAAACAGAATGGCGATGCCGGCAATGCCAATCCCGACCTCCAGCAAGGCGTAAACGAACAGCGGATGCTGCCGCGCCGACAGGAGCCGGGGCAAGGCCAGGCTGCCCAGGCACATCCCGCCCATGAACGTCCCCAGCAACACGCCCAGCGACACCGCCGACGAGCCGATGACCAGTTGCAACAACTGGAACCAGACGATCTCGTAAATCAAGGCCGCGCAGCCGCTGCCGGCAAACAGCACCACCAGCAGCGGCAAGAACGGCCGCTCCACCGGCAGCAGCAGCGCTTCGCCTTGCTCTTCGTTGCTCATGGATCTGCCACCAACTAGACGTTCCCTAACCCACCAGCCCGAAGCGCTAGCGAGGCCCTCGCTGGCGCTTCGGGCTGGTGCAGCAACCCCGTGTAGGACGGATTGGCAATCCGTCCTACGGCGTCTTTTCCGCTGCCAGGTACTTATCAAACCACGCCAGCATTCGTTTCATGATGTCGCGCTGGTGTTCCGGCTTGCCGACGCCGTGACCTTCCTTGGGATAAACGACGAATTCGGTCGGCACGCCCAACGTCTTCAGCGCGTGCCAGAATTCGTAGGACTGCGGCACCGGGCATTCCACGTCGTACTCGCCCACCAGCACCAGCGTCGGCGTCTTGACCTGCTTGATGAAGTTGATCGGCGAGCTTTTCGCATAGACGGCCGGGTCATCGTAGACGGAGGCGCCGAAGTAAGGAAGAAGCCACTGATCGATGCCGTTCTGGCCGTAATAGCTCTGCCAGTTGGCGATGCCGGCGCCGGCAACGGCGGCGCGAAAACGCTGCGTCTGCGTCACGGCCCACATGGTCATGTAGCCGCCATAGCTCCAGCCAGTAATGCCGAGGCGCTCCTTATCGACTGGATGCGTCCTCAGTACCTCATCGACCCCGGACAGGATGTCGCGGAGGTCGCCGTGGCCGAAGTCCTTGACATTGGCGCGCGTGAACTTCTCCCCCTGGCCGTAGCTGCCGCGCGGGTTGGGAAAGAAAACGAAATAGCCTTTGCGCGACAGCTCCGAGACGTCGAAGAACCGGGACGGAAAGCTCGGCTGCAGTTGCGAGGCCGGCCCGCCGTGCACCACGACCACCATGGGATAATGCCTGTCTTTTTGAAAGTCACGGGGATAAAGCAGCCAGCCCTGCACGGTAAATTCGTCGCTCTGCCAGTGCATGCTTTCCACCTTGCCCCAGCGTGGCTCCACCGGGTCGTTGTCATGCGTCAACGGTTGCCAGGCGCCGATGGGACCGGTCCAGATCTCGGGCGGCTGCTGGAAAGACTGGCGCACGAGTGCGCTGACCTTGCCGTCGCGCGTCAGCGAGACGCGGTTGCGGCCCTCGGCGGCGATCGATTCGCCGCCGCTCCAGAGCGTCGCTATCTCGCTCGTGGCCGGGTCAAGGGTGGCGATACCGCTGCCTCCGTCAACATGCTCGGTAAACAAGATGCGGCCCGACGGCAGCCAGTTGAGCCAGCACGGCGACGCCTTGATATCCGGCGTCAAATTCCTGGGTGTGCCGCCCGAACTCGGGATCGTGAAAATGTCGCCGCCGATTACCCCTTCATCGCTCATCAAACCGCCGATGAAGGCGATCTCCCGGCCGTCCGGCGACCAGCACGGCACCGCGATCTGCATGGAGGTTTTCAAAATGGACTTCATCTGCCCCGAGGCGACCGCGAGCGTATAGAGCTGCGCGAGGTACCAGTTATTGTCTCCGGAGCCATGCGCGGCGATGGCTGCGATGCTGCTGCTGTCGGGGGACCAGGCGTACTCGTACACATAGAGATCACTGGGCGTGAGTGTGCGCGTCTGGCCGTTGTCGGCGTCCACCATGCCGAGGCGCTGCTCGAATATTTTCTCACCGATCACGCCGGTCTCCGGCGGCACCGCAGCCGTTGGTCCGGCGACCCGCGGCGCGTTTTCGATGAAGAGAAAGCCAATGTGCTTGCCGTCCGGCGCCCAGCGCAGATCGCTGACAGCCCCATTGAGGCTGGTCAATTTCCTGGCCGAGCCGCCCGTTGCAGGCACAACGTAAACCTGCAGTTGGCCCTTCTTTGCCGCATCCGAAAGAAACACGAGCTGGCTTCCGTCCGGCGACCAGGCCACACCGTGTTCCGCAGGATTCGTCTTGCCGTCGCCCGCTGTCACCCGCCGGGGCGTCTTCGCGGCGGCATGAAGATCGGTTACATGAATGCCCCGGCGGGAAGTCTTCGCGGCATCTCCCGAAGAGTCGCCCAACCAGGCCAGGTAGCGGCCGTCTGGTGAAAGCGCCACATCGCGAAAACTATGGACGGCTTGGCGGACTTCCCCTGCGGTGCGAGGCTGCGCCTTAGCTACAGGCGGCTGCTGGGCCAGCAGAGATGTGGGTGTCCAGGCCAGGAGGACGAGCCATGCAATCACGTGCCTTACCTCAGTCATGGGAGCCGTTGGGGTTCGAGTGAGCGAGTTCGGAAACGATTCTAACACAACACCTGGCGAAATGGTCGTACATTGTCACATTCGTTTAGCCGGCGTT
>DASZFN010000768.1:0-4572 GCA_035939715.1 Gemmataceae bacterium
CGGTAACGGATCAAAGCAACGCCGCGCTCAGCGGGACCCAGTCTGGAATTTCCGTGACCCCGGCGGTGGCTCAGCTCGTCGTGTCTGGTTTTCCGACCCCGGTGACCGCCGGAACATCCGCCACGGTGACCATGACGGCACAGGATCCCTACGGCAATGTGTCCAAGAGCTACACCGGCACCGTGCACTTCACGAGCAGCGATGCCCGGGCGAGCTTGCCGGCGGACTACACCTTCGTGAGCGCTGACAATGGCGTGCACCCTTTCAGCGTCACCCTGAAGAGCGCAGGCACGCAGTCGCTAACCGCCACGGACAAAACCACCGCGACGATCACGGGAACGGAATCCGGCATTAGCGTGGCCGCGGCGGCGGCAAGCACTTTGGTCGTAGCCGGTTTCCCGACCTCGATCATGGCCGGGGCCGCTGGAACCATAACGGTCACGGCGGACGATGCGTTTGGCAACGTGGCCTCGGGCTATGCCGGCACCGTGCATTTCACCAGCACGGATACTCAGGCGAGCTTGCCGGCCAACTACACCTTTGTCAGCGCGGACAAGGGCAGCCATGCCTTCAGCGTCACCTTAAAAACAGCCGGCAGCCAGAGTGTGACGGTAACGGATCAAAGCAACGCCGCGCTCAGCGGGACCCAGTCTGGAATTTCCGTGACCCCGGCGGTGGCTCAGCTCGTCGTGTCTGGTTTTCCGACTTCGGCCACCGCCGGAACCACGGCCACGATCACGGTCGCGGCCAAGGATAATTTTGGCAACCTGGCCGCCGCGTACAGGGGCACCGTGCATTTCACCAGCACGGATGCCCAGGCGGTGCTGCCCGCCGACTACCAGTTTGTCAGCGCCGACCAGGGCAGTCATGCTTTCAGCATCACCCTGAAGACCGCCGGCAGCCAGTCGGTGACAGCGACCGATAAGGGCAACGCCTCCCTCACGGGCACCGAGTCGGGGATCACCGTCAGCCCAGGCCCTGCCAGCCAACTGCTCTTCACGGCGCCGTCGCTGACGGCCGTGGCCGGCACGCTGATCAATCCCGCCGTCAAGGTGCAGGTGTTCGATGCATTCGGCAACCTGCTCAGCGGCGATAACTCCGACCGCGTGACGCTGACCGCGGCCAGCGGCCCGGGCAGTTTCACATCCGCCAGCGTCACCTCCATGACGGTCAGCGGCGGCGTGGCCAGCTTCAGCAACCTCGCCCTGTCCGACGCCGGCGCCTACACCATCAGCGCCAGCACGGCGGGACTGATCACCGCCGCGACTACGGTCCACGTGGCGCGCATCGCTCCGCCACCCAGCTGGCTGACCGCCGTTGCCAATAACCTGACCCACAGTGCCGAGTACTACACCCTCATCGTGGACGCGGCCTATCAGCGTTACCTGGGCCGCTTGCCGGACAGCACCGGGCTGGCCGGCTGGGTGGCGCAAATGCAGCACGGGCTCACGGATGAACATCTGGAGGCGGGCTTCATCGGCTCTCCCGAATATATCCAGGCGCACGGCGGCGCCGGCGCCGGCTGGATCACCGGCATGTACCAGAACCTGCTGGGCCGCACGCCTTCGCCAGCCGAGGTCAACACCTGGCTGCAGGCCCTGGCCCATGGCGAATCGACCACCGCCATCGCCTATGGCTTCGCCGCCAGTCCCGAGCGCGAAGGCCAGATTGTCAGCGCCGATTATCAGCAGTATCTGGGCCGGACGCCCACGGCCGCCGAGGTGTCGAGCTGGGTCACGGTTTTTGAGAACGGTTCCGACACCAACGAGAATGTGGTGGGCGGCTTTGCCGGCTCCACGGAGTACTTCCATAATCATTTCCGCAATGCAGCCGATTGGTTTGCCGCGGCTTACCAGGCGATCCTCGGTCTGCCGGCAAGCCAGGCGGGCGCAGTCCCGAGCTTCTTGCCTGCCGTGGCCAACACGCTCACGCACAGCACGGAGTATTACACCGGCATTGTGACCGCGGCGTACCAGCGTTACCTGGGCCGCAGCCCGGACAGCGCTGGTCTGTCGAGCTGGGTGGGACAAATGCAGCAGGGACTGAGCGATGAACACCTGGAGTCGGCCTTCATCGGCTCCAAGGAGTTCATCCAGAATCACGGCGGCCTGGGCGCCGGCTGGATCACGGCCATGTACCAGGGCCTGCTGGGTCGCACGCCTTCGCCAGCCGAGGTCAACCAGTGGCTACAGGCCCTGGCGAACGGCGTTTCCACCACCACCATCGCCTATGCGTTCGCGGCCGGTCGGGAGCGCGAAGGCCAACGGGTTACGGCAGATTATCAGCAATATCTGGGACGCACTCCCACGGCCGCGGAGGTCTCTAGCTGGGTGAACGACTTCGAGAGCGGCGCCGTGACCAATGAGAACGTGGTGGCCGGCTTCGTCGGCTCCGTCGAGTATTTCCAGAAGTACAACGGCGATGCACAGCATTGGTGGAACCAGGCGGTGCAGGCGCTGTTTGGCGCTGCCGGTTTCTGATTGAAAGGCCTGGCCTCCGAATTGCTGTCTAGGCAACCCAAACGGAAAAAGCTGCTTGTTTCGGCGGTTGTGCCGGCCCATAATAACAGGAGGAGGCTATTTGGAACCTATGGCATGAGGAGGTGGCGAATGATACGGCACATCACGGGCACGGCGGCGCTGCTGTTTCTGGCGACGCCCATGCTAGCGGGCGAAATGGACGAAGAGTTTGCCAGTAAGACATCGCGAAGTCCAGCGACGGCGGTGAAGACGGCTGCCATCTCGGTCGCGCCGGCGGCAGAAACGCTGGCAGCGAGCGGGAATCTGCTCGCCAAGGCCGCCGTTGCCAAGGGTTCCGAACTGGATGCGGAGTCGCAAATCCAGGCGGCCCGCGGCGGTGGCGGTGGTGGTGGACGCGGGGGCGGCGGTGGCGGCGGACGCGGGTTTAGTGGCGGTGGCGGCCGTGGCTTCAGCGGTGGTGGCGCGCGTGGCTTCGGTGGTGGGGGAGCGCGCGGCTTCAGCGGTGGAGGCAGGGGCGGCTTTAGCGCCGCGCGCACGAGCGGCTTTAATGGCGGCCGCGCGGGCGGGTTCAACGGGGCACGCGTGAACGGCTTTAACGGCGCCGGCGCGCGCGGCTTCAACGGCGCGAATTTCGGACGTGGCTTTAACGGCAACTTTGGACGCGGGTTCAATAACAATTTTGGACGCGGGTTTAACAACAATTTTGGACGCTCCTGGGCCGGCAATAACTGGGGTTGGGGCCGTGGCTGGCGAGGCAATGGTTGGGGGCGTGGCTGGTGGGGCAACGGTTGGGGATGGGGCGGGTGGGGCGGCGGCTGGTGGGGTCCCTGGGGGTGGGGAGGCTGGCCGAGCTATGGCTCCTATGCCCTGAATAACTACGGCTATGATTACCCGTCCTGGGGTTACTCGATCTATGATTATCCGTCTTACGATTACCTGCCGTATGATGACGGCAACTGGTAGGCGTAATGAAGAGAATGAACTGTGCTAGCCTGGTCGTCCTTGGGGCTTTCTGCCTGCCTGTGTGCGCGCAGTCCGAGAAGCGCTCGAGCGAACTATTGCCGCCCCCGAGGCCGCTTCACGTAGAGCCGGCCGGCGCTCATCTGGCCAATGCGGACGACGTGCGGCAGAAACTGGGTCTCGTGCCCGAATACGAAAACGTGCCGGGCATCGAAGCCATCAAGATTGCCGTGCTGGATTACGGCTTCGACGGCCTGGGCGGCACGCGGCAGTACTTGCCGGCCAACACCGTGGTCGTCGAACACTACGATCCGGAATTCGTGCGCCGCTTCAAATTGGGCGATCCGGATTATCGCAAATCGTTTTCGCCGCAGAACAATCACGGCCGGACGCTGGCGCAGATTGTTTGGGCCGTGACCGGCTTCAATGCCAATGGCCCCCGCTTCTACCTGCTCAACGCCAACGGTCCCACGCTGCTGCGCCGCGCGGTGCGCTACGCGATCGAGGCCAAGGTGGACATCATCCTGTTCAGCGGCACGTTCGAGGGAGGCGGCAACGGCGACGGCCGCGGTCCCGTCAATCGCGTCGTCGCCGAGGCGCTGGCCGCCGACATCCTGTGGATCAACGCCGCCGGCAACTTCGGCGGTCGCGTCTTTAACGGCCCCGTGGAAGTGCTTCCGGACGGCTTTTTGAAGCTCGGCAGCGATCCGGATGCGAGCGCCCTGCGCTTCCGCAACCTGCTCGACGAGAACACCATCGCCATCACGCTCACCTGGAACGACTACCGCGAGCAGGAAGACGCCGGCACGGACAAGGACCTGGACCTGTATGTCGAGGATTGGCAAGGCAAGCGCGTGGCGGCGAGCGAGAAAACCCAGGTCCCGGCCGGCAAGATCGCTGGTCCGGAAGAAACCCGCAATCCGCGCGAACGGATCGTCCTCACCGATTTGCCGGCCTCTGCCGACCAGGATTATCGCATCCGCATTCGCGTGAAGAAGGGGAAATTCAGCAGCGCCGACCAGGTTCGCGTGCTGCTGTCGCCGCGCCGAGAGGCCTACTTTGATCCGCAAACCAATACCTCGACGCCGGCCGTCCGCTTTATTGACGCGAGCGGCAAGGGGGAGATCTTTCC
>DASZFN010000769.1:0-5719 GCA_035939715.1 Gemmataceae bacterium
TCACCAAGACGGGGCCGGCCACGGCTACGCAGGGGACGTCCGTCACCTATACGCTTACCGTCACCAATAACGGCCCCAGCGATGCTGGCAGCGTCGTCGTCACGGACACCTTGCCTGCGGGTGCAACCCTCGATTCCTTCACCTTCTCCCAGGGCAGCCAGGGAACGGGAGCGGCATCGAACACGTTTAATCTCGGCACCGTGGCCGCGGGCGCGACCGTCACGGGCACCATCGTGCTGACGTTGAACAGCGCCGGCACTTCTACCGACACGGCTTCGGTCAGCGCCGCCACGGGCGATTCGAATGCTGCGAACAATACTTCCAGTTTCACTACCACGGTGACGGCGTCGACCATCAACGGCACGGCCGTGCCCGTCACCGGCTTCGAGAAGTCGGCACTCAATAACGTACAGGTCGCCATCTTCACCTCCGGCAACGGCACGGCACCGGCCAGCGACTTCACGGCGACCATCGATTGGGGTGACGGCACCTCTTCCGCGGGCACGGTCACGTCCAACAACGGCAGCTATTCGGTCACCGGCACGCATACCTATAACGACGAGAAAGTCTTCCCGCTCATTGTCACCATAAGCGGCAACGGCGCATCCACGACCGTCAACACCACGGCGAACATTCTCGAAGAGCTGCTGTTCAACGGCGGCCGCGGCACCGCCGACCAGCGCTGGCTGTCCGAAGTTTATCGCGACATGTTGGGTCGCCCGATCGATGGCGCCGGGCTGGCCACCTTCACCGCGGAACTGAATGCCGGCGTCAGTCGCTTCCAGGTCGTTCAGAATATCCAGAATGCTCCCACGCTGGAGTACCGCGCGGTAGAGGTGCAGGCGCTGTATCAGCAATACCTGCACCGCGCCGCCGACGCGAGCGGCTTGACGACGTGGGAGAACTTCCTGCAGTCCGGCGGCACGGTGGAACAAGTTGCTGTCAACCTGGTCACTTCGCCGGAATTCAATCAAACTCAAGCAGGCCCCACCAACGACACCTGGCTCGATGCCTTCTACAACGATGCCCTTGGCCGGGCTGTGGACGCCAGCGGCCGGTCCACCTGGGACACGGCCTTCGCCAACGGCGCCACGCGGGCCCAGGTCGCTGCCTCCATCTTCACCAGCACTGAGTATCATCAGGACCTGGTCAAGCAGTACTACAACCAGTTCCTGGACCGCGTCGTGGACGGCAGCGGCTACCCGGCCTGGACGAATACGCTCAACTCAGGCATTCACGACGAGCTGGTTATCGCCAGCATCGTCGGCTCGCCGGAGTTCTATGACAAGACCAGCGCGTAAGCGTGAGACTAAATCCGCGTGCGCGATTCGGCAGCATGCTAACCCGAAGCGCGAGCGAGGACTCGCTGACGCTCCGGGTTAGTATGCGGCAAGTTAGCGAACGGTCGTCATAGAAACGAAACCAGCCAGGTATCGGCTCACCGGTTCCTGGCTGATTTTGTTGGCTAGCTTCGTAGACCCCGATCGACGGCGTCAAAGAGCGCATTCAAATCCGTTGGCTGCGTGAAGATATGTGTGGCTACGCGAATGCGGCCTGAGCCGCCGGCAACGCGAATGTTCCGTGCAGCGCACTCCTCCACGACGCGGCTCAGGTTGCCCTTGGCCGGTTCGAAGCTCAGCAGCCCGCCATAAGAGAAGTCCTTGCTGGCATTGGCCAGTCTCAATTGCGGATACCCGAGCAGGCGATCGTGCACGCGCCTGGCCAGGTGGTGAATGCGCGCGTAGACGTGATTCGCCCCAAGCTTCGTCTGGAAATCAAGAGCCGCCTGCAGGCCGGCCATTACCGAGAGATTGGATGTGCCCAGGTTGGAAAAGCGGTACGCCTTCTGTTTGTAATTCCGCCACTCGCTCGACACCGTATGCGCCCACAACCGCTCCTGAACTTCCTCGCGAAGGTACAGCACGCCCGTACCCTTCGGCGCCAGCAGCCATTTATGCGGGCTCGCCGCGTAAGAATCGCAGCCCAGATCGTGAAGATCCAGAGAGATCTGGCCGATGCCGTGCGCGCCGTCTATGTGGCTGAGAATGCCGTGCTCCCGAGCCAGCTTGCAAATCCCCTTTGCCGGCAACATCAGTCCCGTGACCGTGGTGATATGGCTGAAGGCAAAGACGCGCGTTTGCGGTGTAATGGCTTTACGGAAGAGCTCCACGATCTCTTCCGCAGCGTCAGGCGGTTTCGGCAACGTCACGAAGCAGAGCTTGATGCCGAAGCGCGCGGCCTTCTGCTCCCAGCAGCAACGCCCGCCGGCGTGTTCCTGATCGGTCAGCACCACCTCATCGCCCGGCTTCAGATCGAGGCCGTTGCAGAAGATGTTGTTGCCCTCGGTCGCGTTGCGGACCAGGGCGATCTCATCGCGCCGGCAATGCAGGTACGTCGCCAGCGTGTCGCGCAGCCGGCGCAACAGCGCATTCTCCTCGTAGCCGAACCAGGGATAGCCCGGATCGCGAAACGCCTCCGCGGCGAGCAAATGGTCGATCGTCGCGCGCAAGACCGGTAACGGCGTGCAGCCGACCGAGCCGCAGTTGAGATTGATGCGGTCCGCCGCCAGCAGCCACTGCCGGCGCAGCTCCGCCCAGAAACGCTCCGGATCGGTCGTCAGCAAATCGCGAGATGGCAGCGCCTCGGGTTCGGCCGCCAGGGCGCGTTTGGCGACGGCCACAGGCAACCCCAGTACTGCCGCCCCAAGGGCAGCCTGCTGCATGAACCGGCGCCGACCCAGCATGGTCTTTCTCCTCGTAGGGCAGGTTTTCAACCTGCCATTCCCGGCAGATTGAAAATCTGCCCTACAACTGCTACCAACGCTCGCGCTGGAGAAGATTATAGGCGTGGGGCGGCATTTTCCGCTCCGGCTCAACTCGCCGGCCATTTTCCGCCACGCTACACTGAAAGGGAAGGCCTCGAGGATTTCCGCATGACCGCGCCTTATCGCGAAACGTTGAAACGCATCCGGCTGGCGTTTGCCCAGCCTGTCTCGGATCGCGTTCATGACTCGTATATCACGCATTCCATCATGCGCGCCCTGGACCTCGTGGACGAGATGAAATCGGAGCTGCCCATCCTGGGCCAGACCACGCCGAACGACTACGAGGCCGGCAGGCAGGCGAAGCTGGCAACGCAGGGTTCCACGGTGGAGGCGGTCACTTCCGAGCTGGTCCGCTATCTGGAAGGCATGACGATCTTCGGCCACCCGCGCACGCAGCAAAACGTCGTCAATCAGCCGTCGATTCCCAGCGTCATCGGCGTGCTCCTCGCCGCGCTCTACAATCCCAACCTGGGCTGGGACGAATACAGCCGCCGCGTGGCCCTGGCCGAGGTGGAAGCGGCCGCCATGACCGCGGACCTGGTCGGCTACGATCCGGCGCAGGCGGCCGGCGTTTTCACCTTCGGCGGCACCGGCACCACGCTCTACGGCGCCAAGGTCGGCCTCGAGAAGGCCTGCCCGGCAACCATGACCGAGGGCCTGCGCCAGCCCGCCGTCCTGCTCGTCTCCGAGGCCGGCCACTATTGTGTCTATAACGTCGCCGGCTGGTTGGGGCTCGGCACCAAACAGGTCGTCACCGTGCCGACCAATCTCCGCAATGAAATCGACGTCGCGCAACTAGCCGCCGCCGCCCGCAAGGCGCTGGGCGAGGGCAAGCGCATCGCCGCGATCATCGCCACCATGGGCAGCACGGACGCCTTCGCCATTGACGACCTGGAAGCCATCGCCGCCATGCGCGACGGGTTGGTCGAGGAATTTCGCTTGCCGTACCGCCCGCACATCCATGCCGACGCGGTGATCGGCTG
Source organism: Gemmataceae bacterium (assembly GCA_035939715.1). Lineage (GTDB taxonomy): Bacteria > Planctomycetota > Planctomycetia > Gemmatales > Gemmataceae > DASZFN01. The sequence goes on from DASZFN010000769.1 coordinate 3,808, forward strand.
GGCCTGGTCGGCGTTCGCCGACTACGACGTGGAAACGAACCCGCTCGGCTTTCGCCGGCGCACGGTGCGGGCCCTGGCCGGCGCCTGCCGGCACCTGCGCGGGTTGCACCTGGCGGACTCGCTCGGGGTCGATTTTCACAAGACTGGCTTCACGCCGTACATCTCCAGTTTGCTGCTGGTCAAGAACCGCGGCGATTTCGATCTGCTCAGCCGGGCGCCGGAACAGATGCCCTATCTCTATCACTTCGGCGGCCACCGTCCCGGCATGTTCACGCTGGAAGCGTCGCGCGCCGGCACCGGCGCCATGGCCGCCCTGGCCAACCTCAAGCTGTTCGGCAAGGAAGGCTTGCAGGTCATCCTCGGCCACATGGTGGAAATGGCACATCTCCTGCGCGAGCACCTGGAAGGCCACGGCGCCACCACGGTCCTCAACCGCGACAACTTCGGCACCGTGACCCTGTTCCGAGTCTATCCCCCCGACGTGGACACCTTCCGCGTCAAGGAGCAAGAATTCGACAATTCCGCCTTCCGCGACTCCCTGCTCCGCCACAACGACTACAACCGCCGCGTCTTCCAGTATGTGCACGACGAGGCTCTGGCCGGCCGGGGCGTGACGCTGTCGCTGACCGACTGCTATCGCCGTACCTCTTACGCCGAGCCGATTGTCGCGCTCAAATCCTTTATCCTGTCGCCGTTTGTGGATGAGGAGCACGTGGAGGTCGTCGTGCAGAAAGTGCTGGAGGCGCAGGAGAAAGTGAAGCCTTGAGGCGGACAGCCGCCCCTGACCAATCAAGGTTTTCGCAAAATGAGTTTGCCAGTTTGCCAACTGAGTTTGCCACGGTTGGCAAACTCAGTTTTCGCCGTAACGACCATTGCGAATGCGAGTTGCGTCCGAGAAAGGAATGAGTTTGCCAGTTTGCCACGCTTTTTGAGCCGGGGGGGTGCCGTAGTCCGCCCGCCAACTACGTGGCGGACTATGACCAGGTCGGAAAAATCTCCCAGATTTTTGCCGAAACCAGCGAAATCGTCTCGACGATAATCGCTGTTTTATGCCTGGGAGTTTTTGAGCAGCTGCTGCGCGGCAGCGGAAAACCAAAGACGTTTGAGAAGCACCGCAAGCAGAAGCAACGAATAGTAGTCCCAGCGGCGCATGAATCGCACTGATCTTAATGGAATCATCTTTTGAACACAGCAATGCACTTCGAAGATTTCGCGGCAGGCCAGAAATTCCAATCCGGCACGGCGCTGGTCGATACGGAGAGCATCAAACGCTTCGCCGCCGAGTTTGATCCGCAGCTTTTTCATCTGGATGAGGAGGCGGGGCGCGCCAGCTTGTTTGGCGGCCTGGTGGCCAGTGGTTGGCACACCGCCGCCTTGACGATGAAGCTGATTGTCGGCAGCGAACTCAAGATCGCCGGGGGCAGCATCGGCGCCGGCGTCGAGCAAATACAGTGGCCCCGGCCAGTGCGGCCCGGCGATATGCTCCACCTCGTGAGCGAAGTGCTCGAGGCACGGCCGTCGAAGTCCCGGTCCGACCGGGGCATCGTCAAAATCAAGACCATCACGCTGAACCAAGATGATCAGCCGGTCATGATGATGGTCTCGAACCTGATCGTTCCGCGGCGGCCGGCCGGCGGCTGAAGTCCTTGACGGCTCGACAACAATTGCCGCCGTTTTACCGAGGCGCTATTCTATTCGGGTAGCGGAACCCGCCAGAGTTCAGGTCTGCCCGAACTCTGGCGAATTCGGCTACGCAAATTTCGAAGTGACGAGCTATCGGGGGCGCGGCCGTGCCGTTGGTTACTTACGGCCGTCCTCGATGCCGATGCGCGGCGCGTCATAGCGCGCCCCTTCGATGGGCGGCCGGCCGGGCTCTTCCAGTTGCACGCCGAGCGTTTGCAGTTTTTGCTTC
>DASZFN010000770.1:0-10845 GCA_035939715.1 Gemmataceae bacterium
AGTGGTTCCTCTGACTTCCGACCTCTGCTCTGGCGGGCGCGCCTACTCGCCGCGCATGCCTCGCGGCAAGAGGACAGTCATGACGCAAGTTATGTGTTGTTGCCTAACGACGCGCGGCTCTTCCAAATCCGGAAGAAAAACGCTGCAGGGCGATTGCGGGTCTGCGCTATGTCAGGAGGTGGATCTAAATCAGGAAGCGATGAAGAATGGTAACCAGGTCAGGCGGTGGAGTATGGTGCGGAAGAAGCCACGCCGCACAGTTCCAACTAGCGAAGGAACCGTCGGCAGGCGTCGGCAAAATTGCCAGCGGCAAAGGGGAAGCGCTGTCCGGCGACCAAACCTGTGCAGAACTTGGTGAAACAAAAACTGCCGCCGGCGCCAGTGCTACCTTGCACGTGGTCTGCCACGCAAGCGATCCGCTTGAGGGAGTGGCCGTTGAAGTGCGGGACTCATTTTGACAGCAAGGTTTCTTCTGTCCCTGCTCCGCGGCAGATGCACAACAACTGCCGCCGCACGAGCAAGCCCGCTCGACCAAAGCCTTCGTGGCGGCAATCGGCTGTGCGGATTTACCTGGACAGGCGCAGGCAAACTGCGGCAACCCCGCGATCACGGTCATGAGCGCGGTCGTCCCAATCAAGCCCGCTCGCAAAACATTGGGCATGTAGAACATGCTTAACCCTTCCAGCACAATTATGGCATCCAGGTCAAACGCTGACAACCCCACTGCATACCACCATGAGCCAACCAACACGATGGCGCATAGAATGCCGGACGGGAGAGCGCACCGCCAACTCCGTGCTCCTCAGACCGAAAGCGAGCGAACATGGCGCATTTGCTTCTCGTTGACGATGACCCGGTGGTAATCCCGGAGCAGGTCCGTCAGAGCTTTCCAGCGCCGCTACACCGCGTGGACGTAGCCGAAACCGGCGCGGCAGCGCTCGACCTGGTCCGGACCAGTCCGCCGGATGTCATTCTCCTTGACCTGCACTTGCCCGACGGGTCCGGCCTGGAGGTGTACCAGGCTATCCGCCAGATCGACGCGCGCATCCCCGTCATTTTCGTCACCATGGCCAAGACCGCGGACACGGCTATCGAGGCCATGAAACAGGGCGCTTATGACTACCTCTTCAAGCCGCTCGACCTCCATCATCTGCGGCGCGTGGTTGGCGCGGCGCTGGAGGTGACCCGCCTCATGCGCTCCCCCGCCGTGGTGACGGAGAGCTTGCCGGACAGCGACGTGGAGGGCGCCATGCTGGGCGGCTGCCCTGCCATGCGTGAGGTTTATAAAGCGATTGGCCGCGTCGCCGCTCAGCACGTCCCCGTGCTGATTACCGGCGAGACGGGCACCGGCAAGGAGCTGGTCGCCCGCGCCATCTACCAGCACAGCCCGCGGGCCAAGGCGCCTTTCCTGGCCCTCAATTGTGCGGCCATCCCGGAGAACCTCCTGGAGAGCGAGCTGTTCGGCCACGAAAAAGGCGCCTTCACCGGCGCCGACCGCCGCCGCATCGGCAAATTCGAGCAATGCCATGGCGGCACCATTTTTCTCGACGAAATCGGCGACATGCCCCTGTCCTTGCAGGCCAAGATCCTCCGTCTGCTGCAGGAGCAGACCTTCGAGCGCATCGGCGGCAATGAAACGATCCGCACGGACGTGCGCCTGATCGCTGCCACGCACCACGACCTGAAGGTCGAGTCGGAAGCAGAGCGGTTCCGGCCCGACCTGTATTATCGCCTGCATGTCTTCGCCATCCATCTGCCGCCCTTGCGGGAGCGGGGCGACGACCTGCCGCTGCTGGTGCAGCATTACCTGCGCCGCTTCAGCCGCGAACTGGGGCGCGAGGTCCACGACATTTCTCCCGGGGCCATGGAGCGCCTGCGCAGCTACTCCTGGCCGGGCAACATTCGCGAGCTGCAGAGTGTCCTCAAGCAGGCTCTGCTCCAGGCCAGCGGCACGGTTCTGCAGCCGGGCTTCCTGCCCGAACCCCTGCGCGGCGCCACCGAGTCCACGGCCGCGTCGCCGTTTGAAAAAGCCCTCGACCTGAAGTCCGCCATCCGCGGGCAGCTCGGCCCCGAAAGCCGTGAGCTCTATGGGGAGATACACCGCCAACTAGACCGGATTCTGCTGCCCCTCGTGCTGGAGTATACGCAGGGCAATCAACATCAGGCGGCGCGGCTGCTGGGCATCGCCAGGCAAACGCTGCGCCTGAAACTACGCGAGCTGGGGTTGCACATCACGCGCTCCGTCGAGACTGAAGAAGATGAGCAGTCCTGAAAGCGGAAGTCAGAGAACAGAAGTCAGAGGTCAGAAATCAGAGATCAGAAGTCGGAAGCCCTCTGACTTCTGCCCTCTGTCAACGGCGTGCCACCAGGGTTTGCCTGTCGCGCTCGATGTCTTCCAGCGAAGCAAACGGCGGGGCGACGTCTCCATGTCGCTGCCACCACTCCTCGGCTCTTTCTGCGGTCCATTGACTTGCGCTTCCGCACGCGGCCAGGGCCTTGTCCAAAGTTGTCGCGTCCGGGTAGCGGCTGTCCGGGTCCTTTTCCAGACAACGCAGAATGATGCGCTGCAGGTCGGCCGGCACCCGTTCTTTGAACTCATGGACGGGAACGAGCGCTTCGTAGGCATGCGCGTGAAGCATTTGCAAAGTCGACTGGCGGTCGAAGGGCAGCTTGCCGGTAATCAGGAAATAGGCCACGGCGCCGACATTGTAAATGTCGCTGCGGGCATCGAGCTGTTCGCGGCCCACCGCTTGCTCCGGCGACATGAAAGCCGGCGAGCCGGTGAAGGCGCCCTCCCGCGTCAGCTTGACGGAGTCGCTCTCCAGGCCGAAGGTTTTCACCAGGCCAAAGTCGAGCAGTTTGGCCACGTCATAGACCTTGCCGCGCTCGCAGGCAAAGATGTTGCTCGGCTTGATATCGCGGTGAATGAGGCCGATGGCATGCGCTTCGCGCAGCGCCTGACACACTTGCCGAAGTAGATAAACGGCCCGCTCCGGCGGCATGGGACCATGCTGCTCGACCAGATCATCGAGGTTCATTCCCGGCAAGTATTCCATGACATAATAAAAGGTGCCGTCTTCCGCGTGGCCGTAATCGAAGATCTCGATGGTGTTGCCATGCGTTAAGGTCGCGGTGGCTTGCACTTCGCGCTCAAAGCGAATCAAGGTCCGGGGATCGCCGGCCTGATCGGGGCGGATCAGCTTGATGGCGCACGGCCGGCGCAGCAGGACATGCTCGGCCAGGTAGACGGCGCCCATGCCGCCGAAGCCCAGAACTTGCTTGAGCCGGTATTGACCGATGCGCTCGGCCTCGTGGGCCTTTTTCTGCAGCTCACGAATCCGGTGCGAGCCGAACACCGCGATCGCCACCGCGATGATCATCAAAATGATCATCTCGGGAAGGGCCGACAGCAGGTAAGCGGTGGTGGCCCTGTCCAGCTGGCTGCCGGCAATCATCAGGGTAACCGGCAGCAAGGCCAGACCAACCACGATCGCGGCACAGCGCTGCCAGGTGTTGGGGATGAAGGTGCCATAGAGGACGATCAAGAGGAACCAGCGTGAGGCGGCGGAGAGGCTGACCAGCCTGAACACAATCGCTTCGTGTCCCGGCACGAGCGCGCGCAGCAGGGCACCGTCGTGAAAGGTATCGACCTGCAGCCAGCCGAAGAAGGCCGCGATCGAGCCGAAAATAATCAACTCGAGAGTGCGCAGACTGCTCATGGACAGGAGCCGGCCGCGTAGCAGCAAGGCCCAGGCGATCACCAGCACCGCCATTTCGCAACTGCTGAGAACCAGATAGAGAGGGCGATGGTCGAAGGCCGAGCCGAGCAGCAACAGGTTCTTGAGAAAATGGAAGACAAACCCGACCAGCATGATCAGGATGGCCAGGCGCAGTCGCGACCGCAGCAGGCGCGACATTTCGTCGGTGAATCCCAGGCCCGATCCCAGGGTGAGACGGCAGCGCAGCTTCTGGGAGGCCAGTCGCCGGTCGCTATCCGCGGCCGGCTCTGGTAAGTGCCCCTCGTGAATATCGTCGCGCAGCACAATTGGATAGCTCATCGTATACCCTGGACGAACGATGTGAATCTACGACCCCACGGTATCTTGTCGCGCCTGCGTGGACTTGATCCTGAGCAGGAGGGTCAGGGCTTAGGCGGCAGAGCGGGCTTGCCACCTGCAGCGGGTTTGCCGCTTAGGTCCGTCGCTGTATAGACATCCCGGGCGAAGTCGACGGTGACGACCTGGCCGGCTGTTACCTTCACTCTGCGGTCCTCTTTGACCTGGCGGCCGTCCTCCATCCAGGTGGCCGTGACGTCGTAATAGTATTCCGCGCCGGCCTTCAAAGCCGGCGTCGCATACAGGCGTTGGCTTCCTCGGCTCGCGGTCCGATGCCCGTCAAAGGCGATTTGCGCCTGAGGATTCGGCAGACGCACTTCGATGGTGGCCGGGCTGCGGACGGGCTCCGGGATGGCTGTGTTCCTGGTTACAGTGAAATCATTATTGACACGGCCTCCATAGCCCGAGGCGTACGGATCTGTGTAACGTGAATAATCGCTGAGAGCATCAATATAGCGGTAGCCTTCATAGCGGTTGCCGGGTCCTGACGAATAGCCCGGCGCAGTCCAGCCCGCGCCGTTTCGATGCGCCCAGACCGAATAGCCCTGATTCTGAGCTGCGGCAGTGCCGGCCGCCAGCAGTGAACCGAGCACGGCCAGTGTTGCTAGATGGGTAGCGGTAAAGATTCGGCGAAACATGGTCTGACTCCTCTCTGTTCTCGATGCGCTGAAACCGCGAGGTGCCATGAGACGGCCATGCGCCACACCCGGTTCCTTCAAGACTGTGGCGAAGCCGCCTCATTGGCCTCCCCGCGTTGCCCTGGCGTGGGCTGATTCGTTCAAAGCAAGGACCATGCCGCGGGGGCAATCGCCTTGCTCCCGGGCTTGGGGCGCGCCAAGAGGACGCCTGAACGCGCTCTTTTTTCGCCGGATGGCGGTTGGAATGACTTCGATTGGCCACCTTAAGACGCGAGGAGCCGCCGGGGCAATGGTAGCGGATTAGCCGCTTGACTAGAAATGTTCCACGCCGGTGCCAAAATGACTTTGCCAGTTTGCCAACGAGTTTGCCACGGTTGGCAAACTCGAGTCCAGACCGAGCTATCTACGAACGTAAGGACTTACGCGGCGAAAAAAATTGAGTTTGCATTGAGTTTGCCAGGTTGCCACGTTCTCGGGGCGGGGGGGTGACGCCGTCCGCCCGCCAGACCTCCTATCCACCTTGCAGACCTTCAACACCCACGAAGGCGTGCGGCGACGTGGCTTCCCGTTGCGCAGAATTCTGCGGAACGGGAAAGCTGGGTTTTGAGGCGATGCTTCTCCGTTCCCGAGAATTCTCGGGGACGGGAAAAGCTGGATTTTGGCTTGGATTGCATTGCGCTGCGACACACACAACTGCCGGCGGTGTTGCACGCCAAGTAACAGCCGCCGCTTCGCACCCTACGGAATCCTCTTGACGGTAACCGCGCTTTGTGCATCGACAACGGCAAGGTGGCCAGTGACCATCTTGGCAGCAGATCACGCAGTATCGAGAAAACGGCCTTCTGACATCAAAAGGACCCCGGCATTGTTGAGGGAACTGGAGAAACCCCGGTCAGTGGGCTAGCTTCCCGCTGCGGCCAGGTGTAACGTTTTGGCGATTAGCGTTCTTGTGCGATGCGAGCAAACGCCGAATCTCAGGCAATAGAGTTACCGGTACGGTAATGACGGCTTGGTCGCCCTCGTCGTCGGCTGTCGCCTCATCGGTCGCGATCCACTTCTCGTCCGTGCACGCGTCCAATTCGGCAATTAAGCGTTTGACGCGCTGTTCATCCCAGCCTTCGGGGAACCGTTGTTCGTTCATCGTCCGCGTCTCCTTTGCCGCCGCTGGAAGGCTTTGAACTGCTTGCCCGCGAGCGGATAAGCGGTCACACAAACGTTATCCTCGCCTGTCAGCGGCCTGTTCATTCACTCGCCCGCCGAATAACTAAGCGTGGCGCGACTACACCGGTAGCGATAGGATTCACAAGTTGTGCCGTCGCGCTTTTGCACTCCGGCCGGGCAGAGGCCAGCCGGGTACCGTCAGGGCTGAAGGCAACGGCGTGCACACATAATGGTCATGCCCGGCTGGCGGGAAATCTACCCATCGTGGCAGCGCTCCGCGGATGCCGCCACCTGCGTAGCGGGGGCTGACAGAAAGCGACAATGTTGCTTGCGCCGTGTTTGAGCATCCACTGGCTGCCAGAATGACTTTGCCAGTTTGCCAACGAGTTTGCCACATGTAGTTCAGGGTAAAGCCGTCGTGACAGGTTACGAAGTTGACGCTCTGCTCGGCCTCGCGTGCCTTGTGAGCATAAATCGCAGGGCTGCCGAGCAAGCGGTCCGCAAAGCGCGGCAGCGCGCCCTCGTCGCCGCGGAAGAAGCTTCGGACATCATCGCGGAAGCGGCCGTTCCGCTCCTGCCAGCTGTCGCCAATGAAGCTGCCGACCTGGTAGAGACCCGCCGCATCCCAGGCCTCGGCAATGAGCTTCGTGCCCGCGAGGGCCGGGTCCGACTCGATATCCCAGAGCACCGGCGGGTTCGGCAGCAACTGGCCCGAGGGCCCCCGCGCCAGGATGGACGCCAGATCGAAACGGAAGCCGTCCACGTGCATCTCCTGGACCCAGTAGCGGAGACTGTCCACAATCATGCGGCGGACGATGGGATGATTGGCGTTGAGCGTGTTCCCCGTGCCGCTGTAGTTGGCATAGCACGCGCGGTCCTGATCCAGGATGTAGTAGGTGCTGTTGCACAGCCCGCGAAAACTGAGCGTTGGCCCGGTGTGGTCGCCTTCCGCGGTGTGGTTGAAGACCACGTCAAGGATGACTTCGATGCCCGCTCGGTGCAGGGCCTTGACCATGTCGCGGAACTCATTTATCGGGCCGAGGGGATCCTGGCGTGCGCTGTACGCATGGTGGGGCGCAAAGAAGGAGACGGGTGCGTAGCCCCAATAGTTGACGAGTCCCGGCGGGGAATCCTGGGCGTCGAACTGGAAGACCGGCAGCAATTCGACCGCGGTGATGCCGAGTTGCTGGAGATAGGGAATCTTCTCGATCAGGCCGGCAAACGTGCCCCGCGACTTCTCCGCAACCCCGGAGCTGGGATGGCGCGTGAAGCCGCGCACGTGCGTCTCGTAAACAATGATCCGCGTAGACGGCTGTTTCAGGGGCGCGTCCCCTTGCCAATCGTACGTGGCGGGATCGACCACGATGCTCTTCAGCGCCGTGGCGGCGTTGTCGCCGTCGCTGCGGGCCGCGTCGCGACTGTAGTTCTTCGGAACGGCAACCCCCCGGCCATACGGATCGAGCAGTACCTTGGCAGGATCAAAGCGCAGGCCGTTGGCGGGATCGTATGGTCCCAGAGCCCGGTAGCCGTAGATCTGCCCCGGCGGCACGCCCGGCACAAAGATGTGCCAGTAGTGGTAAGTGCGGTTCAGCGCGGCATTGATGCGCATGATGCGCGCGGGCCGGCTGTCATCCGCGCGGTCAAAGAGCAGCAGCTCCACACCCGAGGCGCTACGCGAGAACAGGCTGAAGTTGACGCCACCGGAAGAGACGGTGGCGCCCAGCGGCGAACTGCGGCCGATAGTGCAGGCTGGGTTCATGTTGATGTTAGCGTCAGCCTGCCACAGGCCGCCCTTCTTCCCGACCAATCCTTTGGTCCGGGTGTGACCGCTGCTTGATGTAAAGAGCATCTGCCGGTCAATGATCGACGGATTTCAGGTTGTCCCTTTCGTGTTGCGTGCGCCCCCTACGCTTTGAGCTTATTTGCCGGCGGATTTTTCCAGGTGTCCGCCGAACTGGAAGCGCATGGCCGACAGCATTTTGTCCGCAAAATCCGCTTCGCCGCGCGAGCTAAAGCGTTCATACAGGGCCGCGGTCAGCACATGAGCCGGTACGGCCTCGTCGATGGCAGCCTTGATCGTCCAGCGGCCTTCGCCCGAATCGGAAACCTTGCCTGCGAAGTTCTTCAGGCCGGGATCTTCGAGCAGGGCAAGCGCCGTCAGGTCCAGCAGCCACGAGGCAATCACGCTGCCGCGCCGCCACACCTCGGCGATGTCGCGCAGCTCGAGGTTGTACTGGTAGTGCTCGGGATCGCGTAAGGGCGTCGTCTCGGCGTCGATCTCGTGTTCTCGTTTGCCGATGTCCGCATTGCGCAAGATAGCCATGCCCTCGGCATAGGCGGCCATGACGCCGTACTCGATGCCGTTGTGCACCATTTTGACAAAGTGGCCGGCGCCGGAGGGCCCGCAGTGCAGGTAACCCTGCTCGGCCGAGCCACCGATTTTGTCGCGTCCCTTGGTGCGCTCGATGTTGCCAATGCCTGGCGCGAGTGTCTTGAAGATAGGATCGAGGCGTTTCACAGCCTGGTCTGGGCCGCCGATCATCATGCAGTAGCCGCGCTCGAGACCCCAGACGCCGCCGCTCGTGCCCACGTCCACGTAATGGATCTGCTTCGCTGCGAGTTCCCTGGCGCGGCGGATGTCATCGACGTAGTACGAGTTGCCGCCGTCGATGAGGATGTCGCCGGGCTCCAGATGGGGCAAGAGGTCAGCGATGGCTTTGTCGACGACTGCCGCTGGGACCATCAACCAGACTGCCCGCGGCTTGTCGAGCTTCTTCACCAGGTCCGCGAGCGAGGAGGCCCCGATCGCTTTCTCCCCGGCCGCTTTCTCCTCGACCAGCTCCTTCACCACTTTGGGCGACCGGTCGAAGACCGCGCACTGGTGGCCTGCCTTGCGCAGCCGCCGCACCATGTTGGCGCCCATGCGGCCGAGGCCGATCATTCCAAGTTGCATGATTAACTCTCCTTTACCAGAACAGTTTGTTGAACCCGTTGAAGCACCGTCAGTATAGCCGGCAGCGCGGCCCGCAGCACCCGGCGCGCTTGAACCCCCGACCTGTAGCGAAGCCACGCGATCAATACTCCTGATGTACGGGCAAGAAGTCACCCGTGATCCCATTAGCGATCCCATTGGCGCGATTATCCTTCGAGCCGGCTGCGCCGCCCTGGCCGAGCTTCCAGGCGATGTACCGGACTACCAGATCGACGGTGAACAAGTCGGGGATGGCGCTTAGCCTTCGGTCGTGAGCGAAGCTGTCGAGGTTGGCGTAGGGCATGCGCGCGTGCAGTTCCCCCAAGCCATTCTCGGTCACCCGACCGTCGTGCACGAACTCGGGGTCTCCCTGGAAGACCGACTCGGGGAACAGCTCGCCGCGAGGAATCTTGATCGCGAACTCGCGCTCCAACCGGAATACGAGGTCGAGGAAGTCGATCGATTCCGCACCGAGGTCCCCCTGCAGGCTGGCGGCCGGCTTAACCTCCTCCTCGTCCACGTTCAGTGCTTCCACCAGCACCCTTACCACCTTGCCATAGATTTCGTCGGAAGCGGACATGGACCTGCTCCTCAATAAAGGCACACCGGTAACTGTATGCAAATGGCAGGCACTTTACCCGGCTGACGGGAAAATCTACCCATCGCAGCGGCGCTCCGCGGGTGCCGCCAACTGGCGGTCCCGTGACGACCGGGCAGCCGGCACGACGAGTAGGCAACATCCGTGCCATCAGAGGCTGATATCAATGCCAACCTGAGGACGGGCAGGCGCGGCCTGCGCGGCGGCTCGTCGCTGGCGCGGCTGCTGGCCCAGCACCGGGGCTATCGCAATCGCGCCGCGCTGCCTTCCTTGACCGAAGCAAAATCCTGGCCGCCGTCTGCGAGGGTGGGATTCTCGGCGGTCGTGCTGGTTGCCGGCCCCGAATCCGGCTCAACTGCTTTGCCTGAGCGCGAATGCGAAGCAAGCGCTGGCAGCTTGGGTAGATGTTCCCACCAGTCGGGTAAACTTCGCTGCCAAAGCAGCGATTAACGCCGGTTTCCAGCAGCCTGAAATGTGCCCCTGTTCCACTTCTTTATCCCAACTTCTCAAGTTCATTTGTCCGCATATCCGATACAACTCGTACCAACGGAATTCTCTGAGGGCCTGCCATGCCAATGCCTACGGCCACGCCAGACTTGCTACGAGCCGGGCAGAGGCTCCTCTGGTTCCTATTGCTGAGTTCCACGCTTGGCTGTAGCCACGAACGGCACAGCTCCCAGGAAGGTCTCGCCGAGCGAATTCTGCCGCCGCTAACCATCGACCTTCGCGAAGAGCACCCGGCTGTGGGCCCGGTTTCCAACCGGCCGGATGGTCATGAGGCCGGTCCGAAACCGGCCCCACAGGGGGAGACGGCGCCAGGAACGGCTGGTGCGAGTCGAGACGGGCCGGGGCAACCGAAACCAGCCAACGATGCCGGGCGCCAGGTCGTTACTTTGCCGGAACCGGCTCAAGCGCGTGAGGTCATCGGTGAACCTGGCCAGACTCTTACGCTTGCCCAGGCGATCGATATAGCAGTCCGGCAACAGCCGCGGCTGCGCGTCTACCTGGAGAGCGTCGAGCAAGCCCGGCGCGCGGAGGACATCGCCTTCGCCCCGTTCCTTCCCGTGGCGGCGGCGGGGTATTCGGTCGGCGGCTTCGACGTGAACGCCGGCGGCCTCGGCGTGTTGGTGGGTACTCCTTCCGCCTTCACGTTTATTCCTGCCCTGGGAGCAGTTCCCATCGGTCTAAACATCGACACCGGCTTTGAGCTGGCCGACCTGAAACTGCAGTGGCTGATTTGCGACTTCGGCCGGCGGCTGGGCCGGTATCGCCAGGCCGGCCTCGCCGCCGACATCGCTCAGTTGCAGACTGAGCGGGCCTACCAGACGGTGGCCAATGAGGTCGCAGTGGCGTACTACCAGG